>DAOUID010000064.1:0-3985 GCA_034428315.1 Dehalococcoidia bacterium | reverse complement strand
CCCCACGGTTGGCCGGCGCCTCGTGTTCATGGAGCCCTCCCCCGCCGAGGGAGCCTACCCGTGCCTTGACGGCGCTGACCACCGGAAGCCTTGCCGGACGCCCTGCCCCGCTCGATACTGCAAACCAGGTGGTGAAGACGTGACGCAGCCCTCCACCCGCCTCTGTCCCGTCTGCGGAGTCGCCTTCTTCGCAGGTGAGCCGGTCCTTCAGTGCTCCGCTTGCCACGCCGTTCACCACCCTGCCTGCTGGATCGAGAGCGACGGCTGCGCCACCGACTGCAACGAGGGCCAACCCCTTCCCCGCACCTTTGGAGGCGTGCCCCCGCCCCCAGCCGCCAGCCGCCCCCCCGAGCCAACCCCTCCCCCGCCTCCGCCCGTCGCCGACGCGCCTCCTCCGCCCCCGCCTGTGCCGGAGCGCCAGGCCGTGGGGCGTCCCCGCAATATCGGCTCGCTCGACCTCGACGCCCGCGGCGCGCGCCCCTCCGGCGGCATCCTTCGCTTCTGGTACGTACCGCTCGGCTTTCTCGTCGCGGCCGCCATCGCCTACGGCATTGTCTGGGCGATCGACTACGTTCGCGACGACGGCGGTGGCGCCGGCCAGCCGGCCGCCCCCGCCGCCACCGCCGTGCCGACCGCGGCTGCGACTCCTCTCCCCACCGCCACGCCAACCCCGCCGCCTCCGACATCGCCGCCGACGCCCGCGCCCACCCCGACGGCCGCGCAACCGGCAGCCCGCTTCAGCCCCGGGGAATCCGTCGTCGTCGCCGGTACCGACAGTTGCCTCAACGTTCGCGCCGAGGCCGACATCGAAGGGCAGATCCTCGATTGCCTTGCCGACGGCACGATCGTGACCGTCCTGGAGGGCCCCCAGGCGCAGGGCAACCTCAACTGGTGGCTGATCGCCGCTCCCGAGGTCAACGGCTGGGCCGCCGAGCTCTACCTGGCGAAGCGCTAGGCCAGCCGCTCCCGCAGCCGCGCCATCTGGATCGCCGCCTCCGCCGCCTCGTCGCCCTTGTTCCCCTGGGCGCCTCCCGCCCGGTCGAGCGCCTGCTCCGCGGTGTCGCAGGTCAGCACGCCGAATGCGACGGGCACGCCCGTCTCCTGCGCTGTCTCCATGATGCCCGCCGCCGCCTGCCCCGCGATGTGCTCGTAGTGGTCGGTCTCTCCCTTGATCACGGTGCCGATGGCGATCACCGCGTCGAAGTTCCCCGATTCCGCCGCCCAGCGTGTGGCCGCCGGCACCTCGAACGAACCGGGCACCCACGCCACCGTGATGTCGTCCGCCCGCACGCCCCGCTCCCCCAGCCCCGACCTCGCGCCGTCGAGCAGCTTGTGCGTCACGAACGCGTTCCACTGCGCCACCACGATGCAGACCCGCAGACCCTCGCCGTTGCTGTCCGCGGCGAGCTCGTTCACTCCCGCTCCTCCGGCCCGTTGTCGAGATGGTCGAGCAGGTGGCCCATGCGCCGCCGCTTCGTCTCCAGGTAGTCGAAGTTGAACTCGTTGGGGGGCACTTCCAGTGGCACGCGCTCCACGATCTCCAGCCCGTACCCCTCCAGCCCTGCCAGCTTGTCCGGGTTGTTGGTGAGCAAGCGCAGCTTCCGCACCCCCAGGTCCAGCAGGATCTGCATCGCGATCCCGTAATCCCGTCCGTCCGCCGGGAAGCCCAGCGCCAGGTTCGCGTCGACTGTGTCGAGGCCGTCGTCCTGCAGGCGATAGGCGCGCAGCTTGTTGTGCAGGCCGATGCCCCGCCCCTCCTGCCGCAGGTAGAGGAAGACGCCCCCCTGCTCGCCGATCAGTTTCAGCGCCAGATCCTTCTGCTCGCCGCAGTCGCAGCGCATCGAGTGCAGCACGTCCCCCGTGAAGCACTGATCGTGGACGCGCACCAGCACCGGCTCCTCCGGATCGATGCTGCCCTTCACCACCGCCACCTCTTCCTCGCTCGCGTACTTCGCCTGGTAGGCGACGATCGCCATCTCCCCCATCGTCGTCGGCAAGTGGGTCTCCGCCACCCGTTGCACCAGCCGCTCGTTCTTCAGGCGGTACTTGATGATCTCGTTCGTCGTCAGGATCTTCAGGCCGTGGCGCCGGGCGAAGCGCTGGAGCTCGGGCATCCGCGCCATCTCCCCGTCACCCTTCATGATCTCGCAGATCACCGCCGCCGGGCGCATCCCCGCCAGCCGGCAGAGGTCGACGCTCGCTTCCGTCTGCCCGGCCCGCACCAGCACGCCCCCTTCGTGCGCCCGCAGCGGGAACATGTGCCCCGGCCGCACGAGGTCCTCGGGCCGCGTCTCCGGGTCAAGCAGCACCTGCACCGTCCGCGCCCGGTCGGCCGCGCTGATTCCCGTCGAAACGCCCGTCCGCGCCTCCACGGAAACCGTGAACGGTGTCCCGAAGGGCGAGTCGTTCGTCCGTTCCTCGACCATCATCGGCAGGCGCAGCTCATCGACCCGCTCGGCCGAGAGGGCGATGCAGATCAGCCCTCTGGCGTACCGGGCCATGAAGTTGATCGTCTCCGGCGTCACGCACTCGGCCGGAATGGTCAGGTCGCCCTCGTTCTCGCGGTCCTCGTCGTCCGCGATGATCACGAACTTGCCCTGGCGGTACTCCTCGATCGCCTCTTCCACGCTGACGGACACGGGATCCCTCACGTCGGTCATGCGGATGCCCCGCCTGACTCACGCTCGGCCACGAACTGCTCGACGTAGCGCGCCATGATGTCGGTCTCGAGATTCACCCTCGCGCCCTCTCCGCGGCTGACGAGGTTCGTGTGGTCCTGCGTGTACTGCACCAGGGAGACCGACAGCGAGTCCTCGTCCTTCGCGATGATCGTGAGGCTCACCCCGTCGATGCAGACCGGCCCCTTGACTACCGTGTAGCGAAGCAGCTCCGGCGGCGCTGCGATCCGCACGATGAGGGCGTCGCCCTCCGGCGCGATGCCGGTGATCTCCCCCACCCCTTCGGTCACCCCCCGCACGATGTGCCCGCTCAGCCGGTCGTTGGGCCGCACGCTCCGTTCGAGGTTCACGTGGTCGCCCGGCCGCAGGTCGCCCAGCGCCGAGCGCCGGTACGTTTCCGGCATCAGGTTCGCGAAGAAGGTGTCGTCCTCCACCTCCCCCACCGTCAGGTCGACGCCGTTGATGGCGATCGAGTCCCCCAGCGCGGAGTCGCCCACGACCATGGGCGCCTGGATCAACAGGCGTCCCTCGCCGCTCTCGAGGACGGTGCCAAGCTCTTCGATGATGCCCGTGAACATCCCGCCTCGCGCACTCGCGACTAACGCGCCGGGTGACGGGAAAGGCGGTACCAGCGGCTTGCCGCCGAAAGGCGGCCGCTCGGTCGTTCTCTCCCATCCGGACTTTGACCGTCGGCCCCGGAATTCCACCGGATCAATCCGCCGAAGCGGAGTCGCGGGCTTTCACCGCCGGTGAGGATTTTCACCTCGCCCCGAGAACGTCGCCCCCGATCGTTATGGGCAGGGTTGCCGTTGTCAAGGAGTGCCGCCCAGCCCGGTGCGCTCCGCCAGTTTCACCAGCACGTCGTAGGTCGCGTACGCATCTGCCAGGGCGGTGTGCTCCCCCAGCCGCCCGATCCCCAGCCGGTCGGCCACGTGCCCGAGGTTGAAGCGGTCCACCTCGCTCCGATCCAGGAGCCGCCGCGCGATCAGCTGCACGTCGATGGCGACGTCCCCGAACGGCCACGGCGTCCCCGTTCGCCGCGCGCTCTCTACCAGGAAGGCCATGTCGCCTCCGATGCCCCAGCCCGCGATCGTCGCTCCCGTGCCCAGCTCCGCCAGCCGCGCGAACGCCTCCTCCAGGGGTACCGCATCGCGCCACTTCCGGGATGAGTAGCCCGCCACCTTGAGCGCGCCCACGTTCGCCGTCCCGATGTGCAGCGGACGCACTCGAGCCCCCCACGACCCCTGCTCCGGGAACCCTGCCTCCACCCGCGCCAGCACGCCCCCGACATCGATGACCTCGTGCTC
>DAOUID010000063.1:0-5172 GCA_034428315.1 Dehalococcoidia bacterium | reverse complement strand
TACGTTCCACTGCTCCCCTGGACCCCATCGGACGCCATCCGCGAGTCCCGGCCAGACGGCGGCGCCTGCAGATCATCGATGGTCAGTGGGGTCAAGTTAGCGGCCAGCGCGGCGGTGATGGCGGCCGTGAACTGCGCGGGCGTGACCTGGCTGGTCACGCTCAGCGAGGAGAGCGCCTCCTTGTTCGAGCAGGCCACGAGACCCTGTTCCGCTGCGGAGACCACTTCTTCGAGCGTGTCTGCAGGTCCAATCTCGAAGACCCTGTCATCGTCGCAGGTGACGGTCGCGTACTCCTTGCCCTCCTCCGGCTTCGTGTCGAACCGCCCACCGCGAGGTGCGACGTTCGCGACGCTGGCCGGCGGGGCGGGAAGCGCAGCGACCAAGCTCTCGTAGCCGAGAGGGCTGTATGCGCCGTCAAGCGCGGTTCGGATCAGGCTCTCCAGTTCGGCGGACGTGAGGGTGCTGTCAGCCTCGAGGCTCAGGCCAGAGACGGCACAGGCCAGGAGCGCGGCCTGCGCCTGGGTGGCGATGGCCGAGGCCGATGAGGCCGGGCCAACGGTGAAGCTCGTGCCGTTGTTGCAGGTGATCGTCGCGTACCAGGAGGTGACGGCCCAGACGCTCGTGCTGGCGCCACCGGGGCATGCTCCGACGAAGGCAGCGCCGGCCGCAGCAGCGCCAGCCTGCGTGGCGAACCCGGCTCCACCCCCGATTGAGCCACTTGCGTTGCAGACTCCGTTCCAGCCCCAGAGGGTGACCGGCTCCGGCGTGGCTGTTGGCGTCGGCGGCTCCGTCGGGGGTTCCGTCGGCGGCTCCGTCGGGGGTTCCGTCGGCGGCTCGGTCGGCGGCTCGGTCGGCGGCTCCGTCGGGGGTTCCGTCGGCGGTTCCGTCGGGGGTTCCGTCGGCGGCTCCGTCGGGGGTTCCGTCGGGCCGGTTGTCGGCCCCTCCGTAGGGCCGGTTGTCGGCCCCTCCGTAGGGGGCGTGGAGGTGGGTGTTGAGGGGGCGGTGTAGAAGGCCTGCGCCGTGCTGGTCTTGGTCACGGTGAAGGTGCAGATGCGTCCCTGGCCACCACATTCCCCGTCGGCGTCCCAGTTCGAGAACTGGCAGTTGGTCGAGTCTGCCGGGGCCGTCAGCCGGACGGTGCGGTTGTGGCCGATGGTGAACTGCTCGACCGGAGGGCCGACGATCCGACCGGGGCTGCCCACCGCTTGCCACCTGATCGTCCCGCAGGAGTCGGGTGTGACCAGCAGGTAAACGGTGTGGGAGGTCGTGATCGGCGGGGTTGCGGTCGCGGTAGCCGTGGGGCAGTCCTCATCGTCCGAGTCGTCGATGTTCGATCTGGCGCTGCCTGGCGCGGACCCGGCAGGGCAGATCGGGGGCTGCACAATCTTGGGCGGTCCGACGCGGAAGTTGGGGTGAATGAGCCCATTGCTGAACGCGGGACTCGCGTAGTCGGCCTCGTTGACCGGGAAGACACCGTAGTCCCAGAGGCCATCGTCCTGGTTCTCGAGGGTGAACTGTACGTAGGTCCTCGCTTTCTTCAGGGTTGGATCCCACTCCTCGTTGTAGGAGACGGTCTTCACATGGGTGGAGGCATCAGACCAGCTTGTTCCACTGCCGCTGGCGCGCTTCCTGATCAGGATGTTCCGCTCGACGCGCACGTTGCGGGGATCGAAGGTGATGATGACCTCGCCGCTGTTCGGCCCTGCCTTCGCTACGGGAATCTGCGAGGTGGGATCAAAGGGATTTTGGTACGCCTTATTCGGCGTGTTGGGGTGGTAGATGGCGACAAAGGCATCGAGGTCGTTCTGCGTGACTCTCGGCAAGCCGTTGCTGTAGAGCACCGAGCACGCGCTGTTCTCGTCGGAGGCGCCGCGCCAGAAGATGCCCTGCTCCCCGGCGTCGCAGTTCGTGTCGGGGAATCCATGATGCTCGATCCCGAAGGCGTGTCCGAGCTCGTGCATCAACGTGACCTGGAGCTTGTGAAAGGGAAGTTTCGTCTGGTCGCCGCCATCGACGGTGGTGGGGTAATCCGTCTCCGAGATGTATGCGATGGGCTGGCCGTAGATCGTGTACGAGAAGCCACGCTCGACGTTCTGGCGTGTGTCGTACGTGTGCCAGAAGCATCCCTTCTTTGCCGTCCCGTCTGAGTTGTGGCAGCGGCGCGCAGGGACCCCCGGGGGCAACGCGTCGAAGGAACTTTTTGGGATGTCCGGATTCCCGACAACCCTGATGCTCTCGATCTGCTGACTTGCCGCTCGCTGGGCGTCAGTCAATGTGGGGCAGTTCGTGTAGGTGGCGTAGAACCTGAACGGGCTTGTTCGAACGTATCGATCCGCGCTGGGCGACGAGGGGTTCAGCGCCTCGTTCCAGCCATCAATCGCTTCCTCGGTCCCGTTTGGGTAGTCAACCGAGCAGACCTTCATTACTTGGCCGTTGACGACGTTGCGGGACACCGCCCCTTCGACGGTCTTGGCAAGGGGCGTGTCGATGTCGGCTTTGACGACCGCAGCTAGCGGGTTCGTCACCAACATGACGACGGCGACCGCGACGAAGCACAGGACTTCAAGCGGTCGTGGAATCAGCAGGTCTTTCACTGGATGTTCCTTCCCCTAGTCCGTGCCAACGCGAGAGCTGCGGGCCATCTGGACCAGCAGGGCGCGGTTGTTCGTTGGTTGCGTGCTGTCGGAACTGCGCGACCGCGAGCCGGTGTCTCCTGCGGAGCTGCGGCCGCCGGTCAGGGAGTTCACGAAGGCGTCGTCGACGATCAGATAGGAGAACTCCCCGTTCGTCGCATCGACGACGAGGAGGTCGTCGGAGCCGATGACCTCGAACACGAAGTCGGGGGTGTCGTCCACCGAGATCGTGACTCCGGTACGGAACGTCAGCCCTTCGGGAACCTGGATGATGAAGTTGATCTCGCCGTTCCTGAAGTGGTACCGCCCGGGGCCGAGTTCATCCGGCGTCCAGGAGATCACTGTCGGCAGGGCAGGCAGGGTCGGCGGCGTGGGGGCGACGGGTGTGGTGGTGCCGGTCGCGCACCGTGACAATCTCAGATGACGCACGTCGCCCCGGATGTCCCAGAGGTGGCGAGGGACGCAACCCGTCAAGGTGTTGCCCGCGAGGTTCAGGGTTTGGAGGTTGTCCAGGTTCCCGAGTTCCAACGGGAGAACGCCGCTCAGGTCGTTGTGAAACAGGGTCAGAACTTCCAGTGCCGTCAGGTTCCCCAGTTCAGGCGGAATAGAGCCGGTCAGGTCGTTGAGCCCCAGATTCAGCGCGCCGAGCTTCTTCAGGTTGCCGATTTCCGGAGGGATCGGACCGGACAGGCTGTTCCCGTAGAGACTGAGCACGCGCAGCTCATCCAGCCTCCCAAGGTCCGGTGGTATCTCCCCATCAAGGCTGCGGTTGCTCAGGCTCAGGCTGGTGACGCGGTTCATGCCCGTCCAGAGGGTGACGCCATCCCAATCGCTCAGTGGAACGTCGTCCCCCCAGTTGAGGGAGCCCCCCAGAATCGGCTCTGCGAGAAGCAGGGCCTGACAGTCTTCGACAAGCTTCGGCGTTGCCGTCGGGTTGGAGATTACCGCCGTGCTGTGACAGGGCGAATTCGCGTAGACCGCCGGCGGCGCGCCGCTCGGGATGACGTTCACCGCGACGATGGCGAGGACCGCCGCAACGAACGATCCCACTACGAGATGCTTGACTCTCGGCGGTCGCCACCTTCTCACGGTTACGCCTGGCATCACGCTCAATCCCCTTTCCTCTATTGGTCTAGGTCACAAGCGGAGGATTCTACCGGCGGAGATTCTCTCTATCTATTAATTTGCGTAAGTTTATTGTGATCTCTGTGAGAGAAATAGGTGTTGTTTTATAAGAATCCGAAGGCGGGTGGGTTTCAGCGAGGGCGGCGGTGTGGGGGCTGGAGTTGGGGTTGGTAGTGGATGCCGTTCTCGGGGTGCCTTCCAGGCGCACTCGTCCTCGTAGAGGGTTCGGCCTCTGTCGTCGACGGCGACCTCCACTCGCCTGCAGGGCTTCCGAACCTCGTGGACAGCACCCATGGTGTCCGGAACGGCTCAAGCGCCTGTCGGATGTTCGTTCCGCTATGCGAAACGGAAGGCCACCCTGCCTCCGTCGTCGAAGCCAGTAGCGGCGCAAGGGGAAGAGCTGGCAGAAGACATCCGTCCACCGTGTGCTCACGAGCGAGACCTACACGGGAACGCTCGTCTGGGGTGTGAACGCCAGGGACACCCTACCCCGGTAAGGGTGGCAGGCGCCTTTCCGGCTATCGTCTCGCCGGCCCAGTTCGCGAATGCATCCGAGATTCTGCAGGCCAAGGCTCCGGCCAGGATGCACCCTCGTTCATCAAGGAGATCAGGTTTCGCCGGGCAAGGCCGTCATCTACTACACGATGCCCACGCCTCCCGACAGCGCCATCAAGGGCGGTACGGCCGCGGAGGTCGCGCTCGGGTCACCGGTTCTGCCTACAGCAACTTGTGGTAGGACAACGCGTACGGTACTGCAAACGTTCCGATGGACAGTCCAGGCCCTTCCATCAGCCCCACCGCCCCCCTGCAACTGCTCAGAGTCCGAACATGGCCGGTGTGTAGAGAGTGTCGCCCCAGCACACGACATCGCCAGCGACGGTGACAGCACATATGCGTGCCGGACTGGCCCTGCCTGTTGTCCGAACCCCCGGGACGAGATGACTCAGGCCTTGCTATCGGCCAAACTCAGGAAGGGCTTACCTTGGCGTCATCTACAAGCGCGACGCAGACCCTGACAGCGTGTTCGTAATCACCGCGTACGAGTTTGCTGGCAGGCCTCTAGGTGCCTACCGGCGGCGGATGCGAAGGAGAAGCGGATGAGCAGCGATGTGAACAGGTTTCCGCTCGGCTGGGACGAGGCACGTGTCCAACGTGTCCTCGCACATTACGAGGCGCAGACAGAAGACGAGGCAGTAGCGGAGGACGAGGCGGCCTTCGACGACAAGTCGCAAACGGTAACGGTGATCCCCTACAGTCTCGTACCTGCTGTGAGGGAACTCCTCCTAGAGTCGCTCGACCCAGAGCCCGCAACGGCGGACGGTTAGTGGGCGAGCTTCGACTGCGGGATATCCCGATCAAAGCGTCAACTGAAGCGTCAGCTCGAAGGTTCTCGATTTTATCCAGTCTGGTGGGC
>DAOUID010000062.1:0-7645 GCA_034428315.1 Dehalococcoidia bacterium | reverse complement strand
GGCTTCCTGGACGGGTACGCGCAGCTGAAGCAGGCGATCACGCCCTGGGGGGCGTAGGGGCGGGGGCTGGCTTACTCGAAGTCGACGTTCGGGTACACGCGCTGGAAGAGGCGCTCGATGTTGTCGTTGACCCCTTCGATCTTCGTTTCCAGTTCGTCCTTCACGCCTTCGATCTTCGCTTCCAGCTCGTCCTTCACCCCGTCGATCTTCGCTTCCAGGCGGCGCCCCATGTTGTCGACCTTGTCGTTGAGAGCGCCCAGATAGGCAACAACCTGGTTGCCCCACTCGGCGTCGAGATCCTCTCGGGTCGCCACTGTCGGGGGGAGGGGAGGCATCGCGCTCTCCGAGGGGGCGCGTTCAGTTTGAGCCATGCGAACATTCTACATGGACATGTCTCTCGAACGCAACAGTTGCCCCATGAGAGGCGTGCTGCTGGCCTGTGGTCGGAAGGCGGGGTACGATCGAGCGGGCACCGTGCGCATAACCCACTCAAGGGCCGCCCTTCTCTCGCGTTTCCGCCGTGATCTCTCCGCGGACTCTCCCACCCGTACGGCGCACGTTTCGTTGAAGAGAACCGCCGCCACCAGGATGCCAAAGCCGTAATGACCGCTCCCCCCGCTGTGGACCGGGACGCCGTTCTCGCAGCACTCGCCACCGTCAACGACCCCGAGCTTCACCGTGACATCGTCTCGCTGGGGATGGTCGAGGAGCTGACCATCGAGGGCGGGAACGTGGGCGTGAAGGTGGAGCTGACAACGCCCGCCTGCCCGCTGAAGGACGTGATCGAGACGGACGTGCGCGCCGCGCTGGAGGGGCTTCCCGGAGTCGAGACCGTCGAGCTCGACTGGGGGGCGCAGGTGCGCGCGAGCGACCCGCGGGAAGGCCAGAAGGCGATCGAGGGCGTGCGCAACGTGATCGCGGTGGCCTCGAACAAGGGGGGCGTGGGGAAGTCGACCGTGGCCACCAACCTGGCGGTGGCACTGGCCGCCACGGGGGCGAAGGTGGGGCTGGTCGACGCGGATATCACGGGCCCGAACATCCCGACGATGTTCGGGCTGGAGGCGGGACTGCAGGCGAACCAGACGGAGGGGCTGCGTCCGATCGAGAAGTACGGCGTGGAGCTGGTCTCGCTCGGGTTCCTGCTGCCGAAGGGCACACCGGTGGTGTGGCGCGGGCCGATGATCGGCAGCGCCGTGCGCCAGCTGCTGCACGACGTGCCCTGGGAGAACATCGACTACCTGATCATCGATCTTCCACCCGGCACCAGCGATGCCTCGATGAGCATGGCGCAGGAAGCGCCGATCGCCGGAGCCGTCATCGTTTCGACACCACAGGATGTCTCGCTGGAGGACGCCATGAAGGCGGTCTCCATGTTCGAGAAACTCGACGTGCCGGTGTTCGGCATGATCGAGAACATGAGCTATTTCATCGCTCCCGATACGGGAACGCGATACGACATCTTCGGGCATGGCGGCGCACGTGACGCGGCCGAGGAGCTCGGCATCGACTTCCTCGGCGAAATCCCGATCGAGCCCCAGATACGCGAAGGCTCGGACCAGGGCGTGCCGCTCGTGGTCGACAAGGGGGACTCCGCCTCGGCGGAGGGCTTCCGGGCGATCGCGGGGGCCGTCGCCGCCCGAATCAGCGTTTTGCAAAGGATGGGAACGTAACCCCACATGGCACTCAATTTTTTGACCGGCAGCCGCTCCACCGAAGAGGAGGCGCCGGAAGCAACCGAAACCGAACCGAAGACCAACACGACCGAAGCCACCGACGAGAACGAGACCCCCGCTCCGGCGCGGCGTCGCCGGGGCACGCGGGGCGGGCGGGGACGTTCGTCCGCCAGCAAGGCCGCAACCGCGACCGAGACCACCGAGGAAGAGCCGGCCGCCCCGAGGCGCGCCAGCTCGCGCCGACGAGCGAGCGAGGACGGCGAGGAAGCGGCCCCGGCACGGCCCTCAAGGCGGCGTACGCCCGCGGCCAAGGCCAGCGACGAAGACGACGCGCCTCCGCGACCCAGCCGGCGACGATCGCCCGCGGCCAAGAAGAGCGAGGACGATGACGCACCCCCGGCGAGGCCTTCGCGCCGCCGCGCGCCTGCCGCACGGACGAGCGACGACGAAGAGACTCCCCCGGCACGACCGTCGCGACGCCGCGCACCCGCTGCAAGGGCGAGCGACGACGAAGAGACCCCCCCGGCGAGGCCTTCACGCCGACGCGTGCCCGCTGCGAGGGCGAGCGAAACCGAAGAGGCTCCCCCGGCACGACCTTCACGCCGCCGCCCAGCCGTCGCGACGGTCCTCGATGAGGGCCCGGATGCACCCAAGCGCGCCGCGCCGCGGCGCCGCTCGCGAGGGGGCGCCGCGCCCGAGGAGAGCGACGACACCGTGCTGAGCACGCTCAAGGAGCACAACGACAAGCTGACCCGCCTCGTCGAGATGCAGGAGCAGATGATCGAGCGGCTCTCCGGGAAGGGGAGCGGGTCGGCCAAGACGGCCACGCTGCCGCGCGTCGGCATCTTCGTCGACAGCGCGAACGTGGAGCTGGCGCGCGACCGCACACGCGGCGGCAGGCCCATCGACTGGGGAGTCGTGCTCAAGCGTCTGACCGAGGACCGGCAGCTGGTGCGCGCCATCGCCTACTCGCCGGTGCACGACGACCCGGGCGTGAGCCCCGAGACGCAACGCTTCGTCGAGCCGTTCCTGGGGAAGGGCTACAAGATCGTGACGAAGCCACTGAAGCGCTTCGCCGACGGATCGATCAAGGCGAACGTCGACATCGAGCTGGCGCTCGACGTGATCACGATGGCGGAACGCCTGGACGTGGCCGTGCTGATCTCGGGCGACGGCGACTTCCAGCACCTCGTGGAGGTCCTGCAGAGCCGGGGCATTCGCGTCGAGGTAGCCGGGCTTGGACAGTCGGTCGCCGGGAACCTGAAGAAGGCCGCCGACCAGTACATCGAGCTGGACTTCGCGCAGAAGAAGAAGTAGGCCCGCCTAGCGCACGCCTGCGGGCTCGCGATTTGGGTTCACCCGTTCGCGCTCGATGATGCCGGCGAGTTCCTCGACGGCGTCATCGAGGGCGCCCTCGCGGTTCTCGACGACGTAGTGATTGTTGGGGGCGTCGGCGAGCTCTTCGTCGACTTCGGCGAGGCGGCGGGAGAGCGACTCGTCGCTCTCCGAGGCACGAGCAGTGAGGCGGGCGCGGAGGGCCTCACGGCTCTCGGCGGTGAGGAGCACGAAGACGGCGCCGCGGAGCAAGTCGCGGAGGGTGCGGGCGCCCTGCAGGTCGGTGCGGATGAGGACGTCCTTGCCCTCGGCGAGGGGCTCGTCGATCTCGCGCCGCTCGAGGCCCTTGTAGTCGTCGTAGACGCGGGCGTGCTCGAGGAAGTCGCCGGCCTTGATTTTCTGCTCGAACCGCTCGCGGCTAAAGAAGTGGTAATCGACGCCCTGGCGCTCACCCTCGCGCGGCGGGCGGCTGTTGCTGCTGGTGGCGCGGTGGATGCCGGTGCGTTCGCGCAGTTCGGCGATGACGGAGTCCTTGCCCACGCCCGAGGGCCCGTGGAGGACGAGGATGAGGGGGCGGCGGTCGGCGCTCACGCCGTCTGCGCGGCCTCGGGCGCGGCGGCCTCGAGCGCCTGCCAGAAGTCGGGGTAGGAGACGGAAACGGCGTCGTTCTCGATGCGCGTCTCGCCGCCGGCGAGGGCGCCGGCGACGGCCCCGAGCATACCCATGCGGTGATCGCCGGCGGCATCGAGGCGGGCGCCCTGGAGCTGGCAGGGGCCCTCGACGACGAAGCCGTCGGGGGTGGCCTCGATGGAGGCGCCCATAGCGGAGAGCATGGTCACCACGGTTTCGATGCGGTTCGACTCCTTGACGATGAGCTCCTCGGCCTCGCGCACGACAGTCGTGCCGTGGGCGAAGCAGCCAAGCAGGGCGACAAGCGGGAGCTCGTCGATGGCGCGGGGGATCTCGCTGCCCTGAACGGTGACGCCGCTGAGAGCGGAAGAGCGTACGACGAGGTCGGCGACGGGCTCGCCGCTGGTCTCGCGCTCCTCGTGATGCTCGATGGTGGCGCCCATGCGGGAGAGGACGTCGAGCAGGCCGGTGCGGGTGGGGTTGATGCCGACGCCCTCGATATGGATCTCGGCGTCGGGGTGGCAGGCGCCCAGCACAAGCCAGGGCGCGGCGCTGGAGATGTCGCCGGGCACGCGCATGCCAAGGGGCTGGAGGCGGCCGGGGCGGCGGACGGTAACGGAGCGGCCTTCGCGGGCGACGGGCGCGCCCATGGCGGCAAGCATCTTCTCGGTGTGGTCGCGGGTGGGGACCGGCTCGGTGATGCGGGTACGGCCCTCGACGGAGAGCCCGGCGAGCAGGAGCGCCGACTTCACCTGGGCGCTGGCGACGGGCATCTCGTACTGGATGGCGCGCAGGTTGCCGCCCCGGATGGCGATGGGGGCGAGGGTATCGCCGCGACGTCCGCTGATGCGGGCGCCCATGAGGCGGAGGGGTTCGATGACCCTCCCCATCGGGCGTGTACGCAGGGAGGCGTCGCCGGTCAGGACCGTGAAGAGCGGCTGTGCGGCGAGGAGGCCGGTGAGGAGGCGCATGGTGGTGCCGCTGTTGCCGCATTCGAGCACGTCTTCGCTCTCGTAGAGGCCGTGGAGGCCGCCGCCGCGGATGCGCGCCTCGGTGGAGCCGGCAGGCCAGTCGATCTCGACGCCGAGGGCGGCCATGCAGGCGGCGGTGGAGCGGACGTCATCGGAGTCGAGCAGGTTCTCGACGCGGGCCTCGCCCTCAGCGATGGCGTTGAGGATGAGGGCGCGGTGGGAGATGGACTTGTCGGGGGGGACGCGCAGGGTGGCGCGGAGGCGGCCGGGGCTGCGAACGATCACCGCTTCGGCGGTTCTCCCCGACGGAGGGCCGCTTCCTTCTCCCGCTGCTCGCCGCGATTGAGCTGTTCCTTGAGGCGGCCATAGAGGTAGGCGCCCATGAACATCTGGGCCATGACATCCCCGGCGCGGGGCGTCTCGGCGCCGTCCTTCGGGACCTGGCGGCCAACGATGCGGTCGTCGAAGACGAAGCGCTCCAGGCGGGCGCGGTCGAAGAGGCTCCCGATGAGGGCGTCGGCGGTCGCCCCGGCCGACTCGTCCCCGTCGTCCGGGAGCTCGATGCCCTCGGCCAGGCGCTCGGTCTCCTCGTCGCTGATTTCGAGGGCCTCGATGATGGTGTCCAGCTCGCCCTGGTAGCGCCTGAGCCAGGAGAGGATGGCGGGGCGGTTGGTGGAGACGATGCCGGTCGCCATCTCCGGATCGCCCATGACGAGCCGCGTCATGTCGCGGAAGCCGGGGCCCGCGAGCTGCTCGGCATCCTCCCAGCAGGCGCTGTCGCGCACGAGCTTGAAGAGGGCCACGGAGAGCAGCAGGGGCACGTGGCTGACGGCGGCGACGATCTCGTCGTGCTCGGCCGGATCGATGTAGATGGGAACGGCGCCGGCGGACTCGATGAGGCCGATGACCACGCGGACGGAGGACTCGCGGGCGACGGCCGAGGGGGTAATCGCCCAGGCGGCTCCCTTGAACAGATCGACGCTGGCGGCGGAGGGGCCGCTGCGCTCGGAGCCCGCCATGGGGTGGCCGCCGATGACGCTGACCCGGTTTCCGAACACCTCCTCGGCCCTGGCCATGAAGGAGGACTTGGTGCTGCAGGTATCGGTAATGATGACACCCGGGGAGACGTGCGGCTCCATGGCGGTGAGGAGCTCCTCGGCGGCGGCGGCGGGAACGGCGAGCACGATCATGCTGGCGCCTTCGACGCCCTCATCGAGGTAGCGGACGGTGCGGTCGACGGCGCCCATCTCCCTGGCCGCGCGGGCGTTCTGGCGGCTGCGGTCGATGCCCACCACCTCGTACTGGCGGTCCTTGCGAGCCATGAGGTTGAGGCCCACGGAAGCGCCGATGAGGCCGGTGCCAATGATGGCGATCTTTGAGTCAGCCATATCCCTGTCCCGGTGCAATCAGGTGGCAGCGTCTGCGCGCTGCAGGAGGGCTAGCATAGCATCCCGCCCCGGCGGTCGATGGTGGAGACGGGTGAGCTCGATGACGCGGGGCGAGGCGCCCGCGCTCACGAGGAGGTCGGCCCCGCGCTCGCTGTGGGCGCGGCTGCGGGCGAGGGCGCGGCGCATCTCGAAGCGGGAGGCTTCACCGGCGACGAGGGATTCGGGGAGCCAGTCCGTGACCACGTGGACGATGCGGTCGCGGGTGCGCTGGGCGCCCTTGCCGGCATCGTGCAGGAGGGCGGCGACGAGGAGGTCGTGGTCGCCGTCGTGGCCGCGCTCAAGGAGCCAGCGGGCCGTGCGGGCGGAATGGCGCTGGTCGCGGGGCTCCTGGGCGCCGAAGAGGGCGAGGAGGTCTCCCGCGAGGTAGTCGCGGGCCACGGCAAGGTCGGCGGCATCGGGGCCGAGGGAGGCTTCGCGGACCTGGCGGACGCGATGGAGGATCACGCGATGGCCTCCAGGAAGAGGTCGATGGCGCCGTTGAAGATCCAGCGGAGGGGGCTGTACTCCGGTGCGACGAAGCTCACCACGATGAGGCCGATCAGGAGGGCGGGACCCCAGCGACTGAGGGAGGCGAGGGGCTGGGAGAGCCCATCGGGCAGGACGCCGAGGAGGACCTTGAAGCCATCGAGCGGATGGATGGGGATGAGGTTGAAAACGCCGAGGATGACGTTGAGGAAGCCGATGAGGAGGAGGAAGGTTCCAAGGATCTCGGCGCCGCCGGCGTGCTCGATGCGGTCGAAGTCCCCGATGGGCTCGACCCAGCCGAAGATGAGCGGGATCGAGGCGATGAAGGCGAAGGCGAAGTTGGAGAGCGGCCCGGCGAGGGCGACGAGCATGTTGCCGCGCTTCACGCCGGCCCTCAGGCGGTAGGGATTGACGGGGGTGGGCTTGCCCCAGCCGACGCCGACGACGAAGAGCAGGACGGTGCCGAGCGGGTCGAGGTGGGCGAGGGGGTTGAGCGTGAGGCGGCCCTGACGGGCGGCGGTGTCATCGCCCAGCTCGTTGGCGGCCCAGGCGTGGCTGAACTCATGGAAGGCGATGCCTGTGACCATCGCGATGGCGATGGCACCGAGGTAAACGAAGAACGCCGGCGGGTTCTCGCGGAGGACGTCGAAGAGCTGGAGGATCACGCTCGAACCATGCTAGCAGCCGCCCGCCTGCCGGCCATTCGAGCCCTTTCGGAAAGTTGACCGCATTGACCGATCGCGGGGCGCTTGCTAGGTTCGCCTTGGTGTTCTTCGGCGAACGGCGCCGTTCGCCGGAGGTGCGGGAATAGCCCTGCGCCTGTCGAGAACGAGCCCGGTCGAGCGGGTTCGGGTTCTCGTCACGGCCCGAATCGCGGGTTCCCGGACGATGAAGACACCCCCTCTGGCCGGCCGGTTTTCCCCCTTGCTCGCGCTCTCACGAGCGGTCCGGGGGCGGCTGCGCGGCGGACGACTGCGGAGCAGGCGGAGGACCGTCGCGGTGGTGGCGCTCGCGGGGGCGCTGGCGGTGGTGGCGGCGCTCTCGCTGCTGGTCCAGAACGGCGGTCCCCCCCAGACGGCGTTCGCCCGCGCTCCGAGCGGGCAGTACGCCGTGCTGGCGAAGA
>DAOUID010000061.1:0-4090 GCA_034428315.1 Dehalococcoidia bacterium | reverse complement strand
GAGCTGAGGTTGATGATGTTGCCGTGGCCCTGGCGGAGGAAGTACTGGGCGGCGGCGCGGCAGCAGTACCAGAGGCCGGTCAGGTCGGTCTCGACGATCTGGCGGAACATGTCGTTGTCGGAGTGCTCGGCGCGCCAGGCGCTGAGGTCGGAGATGCCGGCGTTGTTGATGAGCACGTCGACGGTGCCGAACTCGTCCCAGGCGGCTTTCATCAGGTTCTCGACCTGCTCGTAGTCGGTGACGTCGCAGGCGACGGGGAGGAAGCGGCGGCCCTTGGCCTCGACCATGGCGGCGGTGTCCCCGAGGCGATCGAGGCTGCGCGAGGTGCCGACGATGTTGGCGCCGCGATCGGAGAGGGCGTCCGCCCAGGTGACCCCGAACCCGTAGCTCGCGCCGGTGACGATGACCGTCTTGCCTTCCATCGAGAACACGTCTTCTGACATAGCGAAACCCTCCGGGACGGGGATTGTACGGACGGCTCCGTTGCGCGCACGGGCGTTCACGCGGGCGGGCAGCGCAGGGCGTATCCTGCGCGGGCACCAACCGCCGGAGGTACCCGCATGTCCCCGAAACGCGTCCTGACCGAGCTGGACGAGTATCCCCGCCACCAGACGATCGACACGTTCGACATCATCGCGAACCCGAGCCCGGGCTGGAGCGACGGCTACTGGCACTGCATCGGCGATCCGGACGGCGAGGTGAACCTGATCACGGCGCTGCGGCTCTACCACAACACGAACACGATCGACGCCTACTCGATCCTGAGCACCGGCGACGGGAAGCAGTACAACGTGCGCGCGACGCGCCGCCTGCGGCCGGACATCGACGACCTGACGGTGGGGCCGTTCTCGCAGGAGATCATCCGGGGGCTGCGGACGCTGCGGCTGGGGCTGGAGGAGACGGACGTGGACTGCTCGTTCGACATCCTGTGGGAGAGCTCGGCACCGCCGTACGACGAGTGCCCGGGCGTGAAGATGTACCAGGACGGCCGGATGGTGGGAGAGCGCTCGAACCTGGTGCAACTGGGCTGGCTCTCGGGCTGGATCAAGGTGGGGGGGAAGGAATACCGCTTCGACGTGGACGACGGCTGGGTGGGGGCGAAGGACCACTCATGGGGCCAGGCGAACACGGGCGAGGGGGAGCAGCCCAACCGCCACGCCGCGCCGCCGCTGGAGCGACGGTCCGTGTGGGGGAAGCCGGGGGCGCGCTGGTGGGCGCTGGTGCGGTTCCCGGACCGGTCGATGTACTGCTCGTTCCGCCACCACACGGACGGGACGATCGTGGCCTCGGGCACGGGCGGCGGGAACCTGCCGGAATACGGCAGGGTGCACAGCCGCATCGACTACCCGTACGACTCCGGCAAGGAGGGGTGGGCCTACACGGACGTGGACGTGGTGAGCACGGAGTTCGAGGACGGGTTCCCGCGGCTGAAGAGCGCGCGCCTGGACCTGACGCGCCCGGACGGGGGCGTGGACCGGTTCCTGCTGGAGACCGTGAGCAAGCCCGTCTACATGCAGGGGGGCGGCTACTGGGGTGGCTGGGACGACGGGCTGGGGCGGGGCGTGTTCCGGGACGAGAAGGTCGAGGGGGAGGTCTGGGACGTCTCCCACCCGGTGATCGTGCGGGACCTGGAGGGGAACGAGGTGAAGCAGCGGCCCGGCGGCCACTTCGCCGAGCTGTACACGCGCTACACGAACCTGGACGACCCGAACGACGTGGGGCTGGGGCTGCAGGAGTGCGTGTTCTCGCAGGAGTACCAGGGCATCAAGGCGATGTAGTGGCTGGTGGATAGTGACTGGTGACTGGTCCCCTCCGCCTCCCCCAGGGGGTGGGGTGGGGACTAACCACTAGTCACCAATCACCAGTCACCAACGGGCTACATTCCCGGCAGGATGACCAGGGTTCCGGGGGCGCCTTCGATGCGGAGGCCGCGGACGGCGGCGTAGTCGTCGGAGTTGTACCAAGCCTTGGCGGTCTCGACGTCGGCGAACTCGATGAGGACGAAGCGGTTGTTGGGGACTTCGCCCTCGATGACCTCGGGCTCCTCGGTGTAGGCGAGGACGTTGGCGTTGAACGGGGCGAGGCTACCGCCCGCTCCGGCGAGGTACTGGTTGAGCTTGTCGCGGTCTTCGACTCGACCCTGCGCGAGCACGTATGCGGCCATGGGGATTCTCCTTGTTGGGGGGAATTTGAGGTGGGCGCCAATGCTACAGCGAAGTAGTGACTAGTGGCTGGTGACTAGTGACTGGTCCCCACCCGGCCACCCCACGGGGCGGGGAGGGGAGGACCAGTCACTATCCGCTATCCACCAGTCACTAATTGACTCCGGGTTCGAGGGGGTGGGTGGCGAAGCGGGCGAGCTCGCCGCCCTGGCGGCGGAGGACGTTGCGCCAGAGGGCGGTGGGCTCGGAGGTGAAGGGGTCGTCGGGGAGGGCGTCGACGATGAACCAGCCGTGGGTCGCGATCTCGCCCTCGAGCTGGCCGGCGCCCCAGCCGGCGTAGCCGGCGAAGAAGCGCATGCGGCCGAGGCGCCCCTCGAAGTGATCGGGCCCCTTGCCCGGATCGACGAGCCCGAGGCCGGGGGAGACGCGCAGTCCCCAGCGATCGACGGGGAGGTCCTCGCCGGTCGCCATGGCGAATACGGAGGCGGTGGAGACGGGGCCGCCGCGGAAGAGCACGGCGGGCTCGACGGCGTTGCCGTCCCACTCGGGGAGGTGGCCGGCGACGGTCTCGCCCTCCATGGCGTGGTTGAGAACGAGCCCGAAGGCGCCCTCCTTGTCGTGGGCGCAGAGGAGGACGACGGTGCGCCAGAAGTTGGGGTCCTCGATGTTGGGCGTGGCGACGAGGAGGCGGCCGGCGTAGGAATCGGGCATCAGGCGGTGACGGCGTCGAGGGGGGCGGGCGTCTCCGACCAGACGATGCCCCGGGCGCGGAGGTCGTCGATGGCGGCGGGGGCGTAGCCGAGCTCGCCGAGGATACGGTCGGCCTGCTCGCCGGCGAGGGGCCAGCCGCCGAGCTCGAGCGTGTTCTCGCTGAAGGCGGTGAGGGGGCCGTAGCGCTCGTATTCGCCGAAGTTGGTGTTGTGGGTGGGGACGCGCAGGCCGTTGGCGGCGACGTGCTCGTTGCGGGCGATGAACTCGTGCACGGGGGCGGCGTCGGCGCGGACGCAGCCGAGGCCCTGAGTTGCCAGCAGGGCCTCCCAGTCGTCGGCCGGGCGGCGGGCGAAGAGGTCGCCGAGGGCGGCGGCGAGGGCAGCGGCGTTGGCAGCGCGGGCATCGGGGGTGGCGAAGCGGGGGTCGGCGGCGAGGTCGGTGCGGGAGGCCAGATCGCAGAAGCGCTCCCACTCCGGCTGCGTGGCGAGCCCGAGGAAGACCCAGCCTTCGGCGGCGGGGTAGAGGCGCCAGGTGGGGCCGAGGCCGTGGAGGTCACGGTCGAGGGTCGGGCGCGGGGGCTTGCCGTCGTAGGAGATGAAGTCATCGGCGTTGGCCCAGGCGTTCGCCCCGAACATGTCGACGAACACCTCCTGGCCGTGGCCGAAGCGGCGGCGGGCGTAGAGGCCGAGGAGGGAGGCGGAGGCGACGACGACCGAGGTGTTGGGGTCGGGGTTGAGCTCGTTGGCGCGGAAGAACTTGCGGGCGATCTCGCGGAGCTCGGGGAGCGTCTCGCAGACGGGGGGCATGCCTTCGCCCATCTGCATGAGGGCGCCGCCCAGCCCTGCCCCGGGGATGGGGTGGGTGGAGGGGCGGTGGGCGCCGGGGCCCTTCCGGCCGTAGCCGTTGACGTACACGTAGACGAGCTCGGGGCGGATGGCCTTCAGGGTCTCGTAGCCGATGCCGAGGCGCTCGGGAACGCCGGGGCGGTAGTTGTGGATGATGATGTCGGTGGAGGCGGCGAGGGACTGGACGATCTCCTGGCCCTCAGGGCTCTTCAGGTCGAGGGCGATGCTCTCCTTGCTGCCGTTGCAGCGGGCGGCGCCGAGGGAGGCGATGCCCATCGCCCGGAAGGGGTCGCCGCCGATGGGCTCGACCTTGATGACGCGGGCGCCGAGGTCGGCCAGGAGGGCGGCGCCGAGGGGGGCGGCGATGACGGT
>DAOUID010000060.1:0-4132 GCA_034428315.1 Dehalococcoidia bacterium | reverse complement strand
CCTGGTCTTCGGTCAGTCCTTGCTCACGCGCCACGGCGAAGCGAACGTTCTTTCAGTAGCCGCAGTCCGTCACGCGGGCGTTCCGCATCCGCGTGACCTCCTTGGTGCGGTGGTCAAGCGCGCCCTTGCTCCAGAACGTCCCGTAGAGCATCCCGAAGGCGCCCGCCAGCCCGGGCTGGTGCGCCAGCGCCGTGCCGAAGCTTGGCTCTTCGCCCGGTATCGCCGAACTCACTCGTGGCTTGGTCGACATCGCATCCTCCTTCGGAGACCTCAGTAAATCGGCCCTTCGCTCGATGCTGGCGCCGGCGCCTCGACCGGCGCCGCCTGGGTGCCGAATGCCAGCCGCAGCCGGCAGTTCGCATCGAACAGCGCAATCCCGATCGTCAGCGCCACCACGCCCGACTCGCCGAAGTGCGCGTTCAACTCCGCGTACTCCTCGTCCGTCAGGTCGTGGTGTTGCCAGGGCATCTTCTCGGCCAGCGTCAGCGCCGCCCGTTCCCGTTCGCTGAACAGGTCGTTCCCCGGCCAGTCCGCCAGCGCCGCGACCTGCTCGTCGCTCACGCCCGCCTCGGCGTGACGCACCGCAAGCTCCGCGTCGCAGTCGTGCAACTGCGCGACGCGCAGGCGGCAGAGCTCGAGCAGGCTCGCGGGCAGCAGGTCGTCGTCCCAGAGCTTCCCGTAGAAGGCCGCGTACAGCTCGCGCAGCTCAGGGCGCAGCCCCAGCGCCGCATCGAACGGCGCACGCCCTTCCGCACCCTTGAGCCAGGTCACGGTCGCATTCTCACGCCGCGCCCCTCCCGCCGCAACGCCTCCCGGATCAGGTCGTCGCCACCTGCGGGATGCGCACCCGCCCCAGCCGCTCCGCGACCTCCGTGATCCCCGTCGCGAACGTCGCCGGGATCAGTTCGCCCCGCTCGATGGAGGCGATGAACATCGGCAGGATCGCCAGCAGCACCCGGATGCGCACCGACTCGCGCGCGTGCCACTCCTCCGACACCCGCCCCTCGGCCACCATCTCCTCCAGGTCCTTCGGCAGGTACACCCCGCCCCGGCGCGCGTACGCCATCGTCGCGATCACCGCCATCGCCCGCGGATCGAGGTCCGTGCGGTGGAAGCCGGCGCTCTGGCTCGCCGGGAACCGCTGCAGCGCCCCCTGCACCTCCATGTTCAGCTCCTCCGCCTCCAGCGCCGCCCCCGCGATCGCCCCCGCGGGGTCCTCGAGCTCCGAGGTCAGCAGGGCGCCCCCCGCCAGCTCCGCCTCCGCCACGGTGATCACGTCCTCGATGCTCGCGCCGTCGCCGGCGAGAGCCTTCAGGTGGTCGATCAGCGCGCCCATGACCGCCTCCGCGATCGCGTCCTGCCCTTACTGTACAGCCGGAGGAACGCCTGCTGCGCAGCCTGCGGAAGCTAGACGTGCAGCACCCGGTCGTACGCGTCGAGCACCGACTCGTGCATCGCCTCCGAGATGGTCGGGTGCGGGAACACGGTCTCCATCAGCTCCGCCTCGGTCGTCTCCAGACCCATCGCCACGACGAACCCCTGGATCATCTCCGTCACGTCGGGGCCCACCATGTGCGCCCCGAGAAGCTCGTCCGTGTCCGCGTCGAACACCGTCTTCACCATGCCGCCCGTGTCGCCCACGGCGATTGCCTTGCCGTTCCCGACCAGCGGGAACCGCCCGACGCGTACGTTGAACCCCGCCTCCTGCGCCGCTGCCTCGGTCAGGCCCACGCTCGCGATCTGCGGGTGGCAGTAGGTGCAGCCGGGGATGCGCCGGCGCTCCATCGGCCGTGCCGAAGGTTGCCCCGCGATGCGCTCCACGCAGATGACGCCCTCGTGCATCGCCTTGTGCGCCAGCAGCGGCGGCCCCGAGACGTCGCCGATCGCGTACAGCCCCGGCTCGCCCGTCTCCAGCCACTCGTTCACGACGATCGCGCCGCGATCCACCGTCGCCGCCGTCGCTTCGAGCCCAAGCCCCTCGACGTTGCCGGTCACGCCCACCGCCAGGATGGCGCGGTCGAAGGTCGCCTCGACCGTGCCGTCCTCGGTCGCGATCGTCGCCGTCACGCGGTCGTCGCCCTTCTCGAGCGACTCCACCGTGGCGTTCGTGTGAATCGTGATGCCCTGCTTCTCGAACTCCTCGCGCGCGAAGGCCGAGATCTCCTCGTCCTCGACCGGCAGGATGCGCGGCAGCACCTCCACCACCGTCACCTCCGCCCCGAGGGACCGGTAGAAGCTCGCGAACTCCACGCCGATCGCGCCCGAACCGATGACCAGGAGCGTCTCCGGCATCGTCGTCGGGACCATAGCCTCCTTGTACGTCCAGACCAGCTCGCCGTCGGGCTCGAGGCCCGGCAGCGAACGGGGCCGCGCGCCCGTCGCGATGACGATGTTGTCCGCGCCCAGCTCGGCCACGGTCTCGCCGTCCTTCTCCACCACGAGGCCGCCCCCGCCCGTCAATCGCGCCGACCCGTCGAACACCTCGATCTTGTTCTTCCGCAGCAGGAACTTGACGCCGCTGTTGAGCTGGCGAGCCACCGAGCGCGAGCGGCTCACGACCTTGTCCAGGTCGAACGAAGCCTCCGCCGTCAGGCCGTAGCGCTCGGCATCCTGCATCTCGCGGTAGAGGTCGGCCGTGTGCAGGAGCGTCTTGGTGGGGATGCACCCCCAGTTCAGGCAGATGCCACCCAGGTGCTCGCGCTCGACCACGGCTGCCTCCAGCCCCAGTTGCGCCGCACGGATTGCTGCTACGTAGCCGCCCGGGCCGCCGCCCACCACGACTACGTCGAATGTTCTCTCGGCCATCGTGCCTCCCTAGACCAACAGTCGGAATGGTGCTTCAAGGTAGTCGCGAACCGATGCCAGGAACTGCGCCGCCGGCGCCCCGTCCAGCGCGCGGTGATCCCACGTCAGGCTCAGCGTCATCGCCTTTTGACGGACCGGCCGCTCGCCTTCCCAGCGGACATCGTCGCGAAGCCGGTTCACCCCCAGGATGCCGACCTCCGGTGGGTTGAGAATGGGCGTGAACGAGTCGACCCCGAACATCCCCAGCGTCGACACCGTGAAGGTGCCGCCCGCCATGTCGTCGAGCCCGAGCTTGCCCTCGCGCGCCAGCCCCGCCAGGCGCGAGGATTCCTGCGCGATCGCCTTCAGGTCGATCTGATCCACGTTCCGCACCACCGGCACGACAAGGCCCTCGTCGAGCGCCACCGCCATGCCCACATGGACCTCGCCCCGCAGGTTCATCTCCGTACCGAGGAACTGCGCGTTCATGCGCGGGTGGTCGCGCAGCGCCTTCGCTGCCGCTTTCATCACGATGTCCGTGTACGAAGGCCGTACGCCGTCGTCCGACCACTCCTCGATCAGCTGGCCCCGCAGCTTCACGCAGTCGTCCATGGCCACGTCCATGTCCATGGTCAGCTGCGCGGTCTCCTGCAGGCTCGCGTACATGCGCTCGGCGATCACCTTGCGCATGCCGCGCACCGCCATCACCTCGTCGTCGCGCGCTACCGCCGGAGCGGCAGCGGCTGCCGCCGGCGCGGCCGCGGGAGCTCCGCCCGCTGCCGCTGCCTCCACGTCCTCCTTCGTGATGCGCCCGCCTGGCCCCGTGCCCGCTACCGTCGACAGGTCCACGCCCAGCGCCTCCGCGCGCTTTCGTGCCAGCGGCGAGGCCGGGGCGGGCGTACCCGTTGCCGCCGCCGGAGCCGCTGCCGGTGCGGCCGCCCCAGCCTCGTGCGCCGTGCGCACGTCGTCTTCGGTGACGCGACCGCGCGGACCGGTGGCGGTCACCGAAGACAGGTCGACGCCAAGCTCCTTCGCCAGCTTCCGTGCCGCCGGCGAGGCCGGCACCCGCTCGCCCTCCGCCCTCGCCGGAGCGGCAGCTGCCGCCGGTGCGGCCGCCGCAGCCGGCTCCGCTTCCGCCGGCGCCGCGCTTGCGCCGCCCGAGGGTGCGCCCGGCAGCACGTCCGGGATCTCCTCGTCGGCTGCGTAGATCCAGCCCACCACGTCGCCGGGGTCGACGGTGGTCTCGGCCGGCACCAGGTGTCGCACGATGCCCGCGGCTTCCGCCTCCACCTCCATCTCCACTTTCTCGGTCTCGAGCCGGTAGAGGTCCTCGCCGAGCTTGACTTCG
>DAOUID010000059.1:0-5539 GCA_034428315.1 Dehalococcoidia bacterium | reverse complement strand
ATGATGAACTCGACGGCGGAGCGGACCTTGTTCAGCTCGACGCCGAGGTTGGAGAGCACCTTGGCGGCGACTCCATCGCCCTCGCGAACGAGGCCGAGGAGGATGTGCTCGGTGCCGATGTAGTTGTGGTTGAAGCGGTGGGCCTCTTCCTGGGCGAGGGTGAGCACACGCCGGGCGCGTTCCGTGAACTTGTCGAATCGGTCGGCCATCGCGTTCCCTCCTGCTAGTCCCCGGCGTTGGTGGCGGCGCCACCCTCACCAGAGGCCGTAACTGCTTCGGCGGCGGGCTCGTCGCCCTCCGCGGTGGTCTCTGCGGCCGCTTCCGTGGCCTGGTCGTCACTGGCTTCCGGGGCCGCTTCTTCGGCAACAGCCTCTGGAGGGGCTTCCTCAGCAGCGGCCTCGGGGGCCGCTTCGTCAACTGCTTCCGGAACGGCTTCCTCGGCAGCGGCCTCGGGAGCTGTCTCCTCGGCGGCGGCTTCCGGAGCGGCTTCCTCGGCGACGGCCTCGGGAGCTGCTTCCTCGACAGCGGCCTCGGGGGCTGCATCCTCGGCCGGGGCGGCCGCTTCTTCGTCGCCAAGATTCAGCGAGCGGCTCGTGTCGGCATTCTCAAGGGCCTGCGCGAAGGCGTGGGCGAAGGCCGAAACGGGCTCGGGGTCGTTGGCGACCGCTTCCTCGACGGTCTCTTGCGTGGTGCGCGGTCGCGCAGGTGACTGGCTGGCGTCGCGCTTGTCCATTCCGAACTCTTCGCGCACGTCGTCCGGCCAGTCGATGACGGAGCCGTTGCGGTCGAACCCGAAGCCCATGGCTTCGGCGTCGTTGCGGGCCTGGCGGAGGCTGAGGCCGAGGCGGTGGCGATCCTTCTCGATGCGGACCAGCTTGACCGGCACGACGTTGCCCTCTTCCAGCACCTCGCGGGGGTGCTGGATGCGGCGGTTCGTGATCTCGGAGATGTGGATAAGTCCCTCGATGGGGCCATCGAGGCGCACGAAGGCGCCGAACGGCATCAGCTTCGTGACCCGCCCGATCAGCACCTGGCCGATGACGAAGCGGTCGACGGCGGTGTCCCACTCCTCGGGGTGGGCGCGCTTGAGCGAGAGCGAAATCTTGCGGGCCTCGCGGTCGACGCGGAGGACGTAGGCCTTGACCTCATCGCCGACCTTGAACAGGTCCTTGGCCTTCTTCCCGCGCTCCCATGTGAGCTCGGTGAGGTGGGCGAGGCCATCGGCGCCGCCGAGGTCGACGAAGACGCCGAAGTCGGTGATGGAGGAGATGCGGCCCTCACGGATCTCGCCTTCCTGGAGCTCCTGGATGATCCGTTCCTTCTGCTCGCGGCGCCACTCGGTCATGGCGGCTCGCTCGGAGAGGATGGCGCGGTTCTTGCGGCGATTCAGCTCGATGACCTTGAGGCGCACCTCCTTGCCCACGAGCGTGGCAAGGGCGCTGGCGGCATCGGGGTTGTCGCGGCGGATGCTGTCGATCTGGGAGAGGGGGATAAAGGCGTTGACGCCCTCGACGTTGGCGAGGACGCCTCCGCGGTTATGGCCGACGATCTCGGCGGAGAAGATCTCGCCGGATTCGAGGCGGGTGGCCAGGATCTCCCAGCCTTCCTCGCCGCGAGCGCGGTCGAGGGAGACGATGCCGTGGCCCTCGGAGCTCATGGGTTGGAGGACCATGACGCGAACGGTGTCGCCGGCCTTCAGGCGGCTCTGGCCCTCGACGCCCATGGAGAGCATCTCGCTCTGGGGGATGACGGCCTCGGTCTTGGTGCCGACATCGACGATGACGCCATCGGGCGAGGCGCCCATGACGACGCCCTGGATGATCTCGCCACGGCGCAGGCTGCTGGGCTGCGCGGCTTCCGTCTCGAGGAGGGCGGCCATGTCCATCTCCGCGCTCGGCTCGGGCGGGGCGGAGGGGGCCGGTTCCGGCGTTGGGGAGGCTGCCTCGGAGGCGGCTGGGGGAGACTCGGGGGCCGGTTCAGGGGTGGCTGGGGGATCGGCGACGCTGGCGGGGGCGGGAGAGTCGCCGGTGGTGGCCTCTGGGGCCTGTTCGTCGGTGGACACTGGTGGGCTCCGTTTGACCGCGTTGCCCTTCTGAAACGTGAGGTGAGGGAGACGGCCGCTGATGTGGCTTCGATTGTAGCAGCGCCTCGATCAAGGTGCGAAATGAGGACGCTTGCCGAGGCGCATGACGGCGTAGGGGTGCGAAGGGGGGTGGGAAAACCGGCGGCGGCCTATTTTCCCACCCAGTTACCCAGGCAGTATCGTCAGCGCTGAGGCGTTTCACTTCCGTGTTCGGGATGGGAACGGGTGGGGCCACCTCGCTCTAGCCACCAGAGCGCTCAGTATCGAGGTGGGGGCGAGAAGGGGCAAGCGGCGCTAGATGTCGATGGCGACGCCCAGGGCCGTGCCGATGCCATACGTTATTCCGGCGGCGGCCAGGCCGATCGCGAGCTGGCGCGCTCCGGAAAAGAGCGCGGAACGGCCGGTCCAGAGCGTGACCGCAGCGCCCAGGAGGAAGAGGCCGGCGGCTCCAAGGCCGAGGCTGAGGCCGATGGCCAGCCCGCCATCGGCGAAGAACCAGGGGAAGGCGGGCACCAGCGCACCGACCGCGAACAGCAGGAACGAGGTGACGGCGGCGACGGATGGGCGCCCGACGCTCTGCTCGGACATGCCGAGCTCCTCGCGCACGAGCGTGTCGAGGGCCGTCTCGCGGTTCTCGAAGACGCGGTCGGCGGTGAGGCGGGCGGACTCTTCGGAGAGGCCCTTGGCCTGGTAGATGAGGACGAGCTCGGCGCGCTCCTCCTCGGGATTCATCTCGAGCTCTTCGCGCTCGATCTCCACCTGGCGCTCGAAGGCCTCGCGGCTGCTGCGAACGCTGATCCACTCGGCGAACGCCATGCTGAAGGCCCCGGCGAGGAGGCCGGCGATGCCCGCCAGGGCGACGACGCCCTGCCCGGGATCGGCGCCGGCGAATCCCATCACGAGGCTGAGGTTTGAGACGAGGCCGTCGTTCGCGCCGAGGACGGCGGCGCGCAGGGCGTTGCCGGAGGCCCCGCGGTGCCGGCCCTCGAGGCGGGCGACATCGACGCCCGTGCCGGGCTGGCGGCCGAGCTCCTGAAAGAGCCGGGCATGGGAGCGCTCGGACCCGGGGAGGCCCTCGGCGATGGCCTCGGGCTGGTCGTCGTACATGGTGACGGCATTGAGCTCCATTCGCTCCACGAGCGGGGTCACGAACTGGGTTCCGAAGCGGCGGGCGAGCCAGCCGAGGATGCGGACCTGGATGCCGGGATGGAACGAGGGAACCTCGGCGCCGGCCTCGCGCAGCTTCTCCTGCCAGAGGTCGATGTGGCGCTTTTCGCTCTCGGCGAGGCGCTCGAAGACCGTCTTCAGGTTGGGGTCGTCCTCGGCCTCGGCGAGGAGGAGGTAGAGGCCCTGCCCGTCGACCTCTTCCTGGAGGTTGTTGCGGTAGCGGCGAACGTCGGCAGCGGTGGGCGGCGAGGAGGGGTCGACGGTCACGGGTTCAGTGTAGGGGGAGGGGGAGGGGAGGGGCGAGGCGGGAGGGTGGGGACGGTTTCGATGGCCCTGACCCATTCAGGGGGAAGGCCGTGCTCGCGCGCGCCTTCGAGGAGGAGGCCGCGGTAGGCGTCGGTGGTGGGGCCGTCATCTCCGGGGTTGCAGATGACGTAGGCAAACGCTGCGATCGTTTCGCCACCGGCGGACTCGACCCGCAGGTGCTCCCGGCGGTACTGGCCCCGGGCGACGCCCTCGTAGCGGTCGAGGGCCTCGGCGTGCTCCTCCGTGACCTGCCAGAGGACGCCCCAGACATCGTTTCCGGGAGCGGGGAGAACGTCGGCGACGAGGCCGCCGCGGCGGTTGCTCCACGCGTCGAAGGCGAGGCGGTAGCCGGGGAGGCGGGCGATGCCGAGGCAGACGGCGCCGGGACAGCGGCCGGCCATCTGCGAGGAAGCCATGTTCGAGCCGTAGGCGAAGTAGGGCGGAAGGGGCACGTCAGACGCCGGAGACGGTCATCTCCGCGACGCGGACGGTTGGGGCGGCGCTGGAGCCGAACCAGGTGAGGTCGCTCCCCACTGCGTCCACGCCGGCGAGCATGGAGGCGACATCGCCGGAGATGTTGGCCTCGGCGACGGGGTAGGCGATCCGGCCGTCCTCGATCCAGAAACCGCCGACCCCGCGGGAGTAGTCGCCAGTCGTCGGGTTGAAGCCGAAGCCCATGAGGGCGGTCACGAGCAGGCCCTCCTGCGTGTCCGCGACGATGTCCTCGGCGGGGGTGTCGCCGGGCTCGAAGATGAGGTTGGCGGGGCCGGGCTCGGGGAGGGAGGAGACGCCGCGCTGGGCGCTCCCCGTGGTGCGGGCGTCCATGCGACGGGCGGTGTAGCAATCGAAGAGGAAGCCCTCGAAGCGGCCCTCCTGGAAGAGGACGTTGCGGCGGGCGGTCACGCCTTCGCCATCGAAGGGGCGTGAGCCGGCGCGAGCCGGCTGGGTGGGGTCGTCGACGATGGTGACGAGGGGCGAGCCGATGGCCTCGCCGGTGCGCCCGGCGAGGAAGGTAGCGCCCCGGTAGAGAGCGCCGCCGGTGGCGCAGCCGGCGACATCGCCGGCGAGGCGGGCAGCCATCATCGGCTCGAAGATGACGGGCACGCGCTTCGTATCGGTCTTGCGCGCGCCGAGCTGGTCAACCGCGCGCTGGGCGGCGATGCGACCGAGCGTCTCGGGGTCGAGCAGGCTGCGGAGGTTGCGTTCGGCGCTGAACCACCAGGCATTGCGCTTCTTGCCGTCCTCGTCGTCGGCGAGGGCTTCAGTGGAGAGGGAGATGGAGGTGGCGGGGTAGCCGGCGGCGAAACCCCGCGAGTTGGCGAGGGCGACCTCGCCCACTCGGGTGGAGAGGCTGGCGCCCTCCGAGTTGGTGATGCGCGAATCGAAGCCAAGGGCGGCAGCCTCGCAGGAGCGAGCCATGTCGATGCGATCGTCGAGGGGGAGGCTCTCGATGCGTTCGTCGTAGAGCTGGAGGGCGCCGCCGCCGCCGGAGGCGAGCAGCTCGGGCTCGGGGAGGCCGGCGTACTCGTCGGGAGCGGAGATGCGGGCGAGCTCCACGGTTTCGGAGACGAACTGCTCGAAGGCGGCGGACGTGAAGTCGGAGGTCGAGCACACGGCCGTGCGGCCACCCGCGATCACGCGCAGGCCGAGCGAGTGAGAGCTGGCCTCGATCAGCTTCTCGATCTCGCCGAGGCGGATGGAGACGGTCGACTCGGTGTGGGAGAAGGCGATGGCGTCGCACTGGTCGGCGCCGCGGGCGCTCGCAAGCTCGACGGCCCGGCCCGCCAGTTCGAGGGGGGTCGCCTCAGCCAAGCTGCGTACCGCCCACGGTCATGGCGGAGACGAGGACGGTGGGAAGTCCGACCCCGACGGGCACGGACTGGCCCTCCTTGCCGCAGGTCCAGCGGCCGTCGGAGAGGGCGTAGTCGTTGGCGACCATGCTCACGCGGGAGAGGGCCTCGGGCCCGTTGCCGATGAGGTTGG
>DAOUID010000058.1:0-15619 GCA_034428315.1 Dehalococcoidia bacterium | reverse complement strand
ACGTCCTCGACGCGCTCGACACGCTCCTCGCTGAGCTCGGAGATGTGCACGAGGCCGTCCTTGCCGGGAAGGATCTCGACGAAGGCGCCGAAGTTGAGGATGCGGGTGACGGGGCCGGTGTAGGTCTCGCCGACGCTAATCTCCTTGGTGAGGCCCTCGATCATGCGGATGGCGGTGTCGGCGGCATCGCCCTCGACCGCGGAGACGAAGATTGTGCCGTCTTCCTGGATGTCGACGTTGGCGCCGCCGGAGTCCTCCTGGATCTTGCGGATGACGCGGCCGCCGGGGCCGATCACGGTGCCGATCTGCTCCTGGTCGATCTTGATGATGTAGACCTTGGGCGCGTGCTCGGACACGGACTCGCGCGGCTTCTCGATGACCTCGCCCATGCGCTCGAGCAGGAACAGGCGAGCATCGCGCGCCTGGGACAGGGCGGTCTCGAGGAGCTCGCGGGAGACGCCGCCGATCTTGATGTCCATCTGGAGGGCGGTGATGCCCTCTTCCGTACCGGCGACCTTGAAGTCCATGTCGCCCATGAAATCTTCCTGGCCGGCGATATCGGTGAGGACGGCGTACTCGCCGTCGTCGCCCATGATCAGGCCCATGGCGATGCCGGCGACGGGAGCGGAGAGGGGCACGCCCGCGTCCATGAGGGCGAGGGTGCTGCCGCAGACGCTGGCCATGGAAGTCGAGCCGTTGGAGGAGAGGACCTCGCTGACGAGGCGGAGGGCGTAGGGGAACTCCGTCTCGGGGGGGATGACGGGGAGGAGGGCGCGCTCGGCGAGGGCGCCGTGCCCGATCTCGCGACGGCCGGCGCCGCGCATGGGGCGCGCCTCGCCGACGGAGTAGGGCGGGAAGTTGTAGTGGTGCATGTAGCGCTTGGACTCGTCCGGGGAGAGGGTGTCGAGCTTCTGCGCCATGTTCATGCCGCCGAGGGTGGCGATGGTGAGGACCTGCGTCTCTCCCCGCTTGAAGAGGCCGGAGCCGTGGGTGCGGGGGAGGGTGCCGACGTGGATGTCGAGGGGGCGGATCTCGGTCGTCTCGCGGTCGTCGGCCCGGCGCCCATCGCTGAGGATGCGGTCGCGCATGGCCTTCTTGATGACGGCGTAGAGGGCGTCGCCGATGTCGCGCTTGTCGAAGCGTTCCTCGAACTGCTCGACGAGCTCGGCGCGGACGCGCTTGTTCTCCTCGCTGCGCTCGCTGGCGGCGTTCGAAACGAGGTCGTCGAGGCGGTCGGCGAGGACTTCGCGGACAGCGTCAATGGCCTCCTCGTTGTCGAGGGCGGGGGTGAAGTCCTTCTTCACGGGGGCGGCGTCGGCGGCGATTTCCTCGATGAGGCCGTTGATGGCGGAATTCGCCTCCATGGCGATCTCCATCGCCTCGATGACGGCGTCTTCGGGAACCTCGGAGGCGCCCGCTTCGACCATCATGACGGCGTCCTTGGTGCCGGCGACGATCAGGTCGAGGTCGCCTTCGGCGGCCTCGGCGAAGGTGGGGTTGACGACGTATTCGCCGTCGACAAGGGCGACGCGGACGCTGCTGACCGGTCCGTTGAAGGGGATGTCGCTGATGCTGAGGGCGGCGCTGGCGCCGACGGTAATGAGGGTGTCGGGCTGGTGCTCGCGGTCGGACGACAGGGTCGTCGCGACGATCTGGACCTCGTTTCGGAAGCCCTTGGGGAAGAGGGGGCGGAGGGAGCGGTCGGTGAGGCGCATGGCGAGGATGCCATCGGAGGAGGGGCGGCCCTCACGGCGGGGGAAGCCGCCGGGAATCTTGCCCACGGCGTAGAGGCGCTCTTCGTAGTCGACGGTGAGGGGGAAGAAATCGATGCCCTCACGGGGGTCGGCCATGCAGGCGGTGACGAGGACGACGGTATCGCCCTGGCGGACGGTAACGGCGCCGTTGGCGAGGCCGGCGAGGGCGCCGTGCTGGATGAGCAGGGGCTTGCCGCCGATCTCGACTTCGTAGGTACGGATGCTGGATTCGGTTGTGGTCATATCTCTCTTGACACTTTCTCTTGCGGCGCGGGGCCGCGGACTTCGATCGGTTCGGGAGGGTTCGGTCGCAGGCTTCCGCCCTGCGCGGGGCGCGTAGGCGAGGCCGGAGAGGAAAGAGGTAGGGCTAGCGACGCAGCCCGAGGCGCCCGATGAGCGTGCGGTACCTGTTGACATCCCGCTTGTTGAGGTAGCGCAACAGCCGACGACGCTGGCCGACGAGCTTCAAGAGCCCGCGGCGCGTGTGGTAGTCGTGCTTGTGCTCCTGCAGGTGCGCGGTCAGGTACTTGATGCGCTCGGTGAGGAGCGCCACCTGTACTTCAGGGGAGCCGGTGTCGCCTTCGTTGCGGGCGTACTCCCGGATCAGGGCCTCTTTCGTTTCCTGGGCCAGCAAACTTGCTCGTTCGACTTCCTTTACCTGTCTTCAGGGGTGAAAGTAGCACGAGGGAGAGGTAGCAGCAATTTGGCGGCACTGGTATTGCTCAGCGGCCTGCCGGGAACGGGCAAGACAACGTTCGCGGCGAAGCTCGCGCCAAGGCTGGCGGCCGTGGTGCTGGAGAGCGACCGAATACGCCGGGAACTCTTCCCGCGGCGACGGTACACGCGCAAGGAGAGCGGGCACGTGTTCGCGGTCGTGCGCGAGCGGGCGGCGGCAACGCTGGCGGAGGGGCGGAGCGTGATCGTCGATGCGACGAACCTGCGGGAAGGGGAGCGCCAGGGGTTCCGGGAGCTGGCGGCGGGGCAGGGGGCGCGGGTGGTGGCGGTGCGGCTGACGGCGCCGGACGCCGTCGTGCGGGAGCGGCTCTCGGCGCCGCGGGAGGGCGCCTCGGAAGCGAACGTCGGGGTGTACAACCGCATGCGGGGCGAGGAGGAGCCGTTCGGGATTCCCTGCGTGCAGGTGGATTCGCGATACTGTCTGGAAGCGAGCGTGGCCCTGGCGGCGGCGCTCTGCCGAGGAGAGGCATGAAAGGCCAGCAGCCGTTCATCCTGTTGCGGGCGCGGGTGAAGGACGATCGCCAGACGTTTTCGGCGTGGTTCCGCTCGCAGCACCTGCGCGAGGTCGCCAAGATTCCGGGCATGGCGAGCGTGCACTGGGGCGAGACGCGGGAGGGGACCATGCTGGGCGTCTACTGCTTCGAGGACGCACGCTCGATGCAGGGAGCGTTCGGGAGCGCGGAGGCGGCGTACGCGCGGGGGATGTGGGCGAGCTGGTCGGACAAGCTGGACGAGTTTTCGGTGGAGATGCACTTCGCGCTGACGCCACCGACGATGACCCTCTCGGTGAACTAGCGAGCGGGGCCTTCGACCGTGCGCAACAGTTCGGAATTGCTGCGACAGTAGGGCATAGACACGGCGTCCTGTAGGCTCGCGCCATGGGGCAGCAACGAGGGTGGCGGGTGTACGCGTCCCTCGGGGCGCTGACGGTATGGCTCGGTTGCATGGTGGCGGTGGTGGCGGGGGGAGGCCTGGTGGTGGAGGCGCAGGGGACGCCTCCGACGCCTCCCTCGACCTTCCAGGGAGAGGTTACCGCCCCGGAGGGTGACGTCGCAGGGGGACTCGAGGTCGTCGCCTTCATCGGCGACACCGTCTGCAGCGAAGATGCGCCGCAAGAGACACTGCAGGAAACCACGAACGGCGAGACGGTCACGAGCTACCGGGTGAAGGTGCTCGCGGCGGCGCAGAAGGAAGGGTGCGGGGTAGACGGCTCGGAGGTTCGGTTCGAGGTCGACGGGCGACGGGCGGTGGAAACCGGGACATGGGGCGAGCAGGCTCAAACGCTCAATTTGACGCTGGAAGCGGTCACCCAGGGAACCGCAACGGCGACCCCGGGACCGGACGAACCGGACATTAACGGGACGCCGGAACCGACCGCGACGGAAGGGCCAGACGAGCCGGACATCAACGGGACGCCGGAACCGACCGCGACGGAAGGGCCGGACGAACCGGACATTACGGGGACGCCGGAGGGAACGGCGACGGCCACACCCGAAGCGACGGAGGACCCGGAATCCACGGAGACTGCGGAAGCCACCGCCACTACGGCGCCCACGGAAACGCCGGAGGCGACGGAGGCGCCCACTCCTACTGAAGCGCCGACGGCGGCACCCACGGAGGCGCCCGCCGCGACGGAGACGCCAACCGCGGCTGCGACGCGCGCCCCAGCTCCCACCGAGCCCCCCACGGCGACGGAGGCGGCTCCGCCCGAGCCCGAAGCGACCGAGGCGCCCGAGGAAACCGTCGTCACGGCGGACGGCGGTGGCGACGGAACGACGGTGGTGATCGTCGTGCTGGCGGTGGTGGCGGGGATCGCGGCGATTGGCGTAGTGGTGTTCTCGTGGCTGGGCAAGCCGCCTCAGCCGAGTGGCGGCGAGCCCGTCATCGGGGGCGGCCCCTCCCACTCGCGGACCTCGCTCCCCGAGTGGCTGCAGTCCGGCGTGCAGCGGCTGCAGTCCATTGCGCGGCGGCTGCAGTCCACCGCACGGCGAACGTAAGGATCGGGCGACAAGCAAAGCGCTCAAACGTATACTCGGTAGTTGGTGGGGCCACCCTTCGGGGTATCCGGAGAGCGTCGTGCGCGGCTGGCAAGTGACGAGGCGATTCCTGATCCTGGGTGCGGCGCTGCTGCTCACTGGCACGGCGTGCGTCAGCTCCAGGCCCGAGCCGGCGCCAGCGCCCGAGCCGACTCCCGAGGCGACACAGCTGGCAACGCCTGCGCCGACGCCACCACCCCCAACGCCAGCGCCCGCCACTGCCGCCCCAACCATCCCGCCGCCCACTGCCGAGCCCGAGCCGGTGGTCGATCTCGAGCCGTACGACGGCAAGCTGGTATCGATGCGGCTCCCCTCGCTGGACGTGGAAGCGGCGATCGAGCCGATCGGGATCATCGAGGAACTCAACGAACTGGACGTGCCGGAGTGGCACAACATCGGCTGGTACGAGATCGAAGACATGCATGGCTTCGGCAAGCCCGGCTACGGCGAGACCTCGCTCTTCTCCGCCCACAAGGATTACTGGCCGGACAAGCGGGGGCCGTTCTACGCGCTGACGGAGCTGAAGAACGGGGACAGGATCGTGGTGGTGATGGATGACGGCCGGGAGTACGTGTACGAAGTGTTCTTCCAGGAGCGCTACGGAGAGGGGGAGTTTCCGATGGGCGCGCTGAGGCGGCCGCACGAGGCGGAGAATCCCGTATTCCAGCGCCCGGACGGTGAGGAGTGGATCGCGCTCTACACGTGCGGGGGCGATTTCGTGGAGAGCAGACCGGGCGGGCCGGGCGAGTACCTCCACCGGGACCTGGTGCTGGCGAGGCTGGTGCAGACAGTGCCGCCGGAGACGGCGCGGGCGGCGGGCGCGGACCAGCAGTAAGCTGAAGCCATGGTGTGGGGCTCCCGGCGGGCCACGAGCGGGCCCGGCGCACGCGCGGCATGGGTTCTCGTGGCGGCGCTGGCGCTAACCGCGGCGGCCTGCGTGGCCGTCGAGCCGGCAGTGGAAACAGAGCAGGTTCACCGGACCCCGGCGGCGACCCCGATTGCAACGCCGGCAGCGACCTCCACCCCTTCCCTCAGCCCCACGCCCACGCCTACTGCGGAACCGACGCCCTACGACGGCGAGCTGGCGATGATGCGCATTCCCGCGCTGGGCGTGGAGGCGCCGATCGAAGCGATCGGGCTTCTTGAGGAGATCAACGAGCTCGATGTGCCTTCGCCACGGAACGTGGGCTGGTACTACATCTACGACAAGCCGGGGCACGGGACGAACTCGCTCTACTCGGCGCACAAGGACTGGTACCCGGACATCCTGGGGCCGTTCAACCGGCTGACGGAGCTGGAGGACGGGGACCTCGTGATCGTGGTGATGGACGACGGGCGGGAGTACGTGTACGAGGTGTTCTTGCAGCGGCGCTACGAGACGGGCGGTGTGCCGATGGGGGACCTCATCAGGCCCCACGAGGCGGAGGATCCGGCGCTGCGGCGGCCGCCCGACGAGGAGTGGGCGATCCTCATCACCTGTGGGGGCGACTTCATCCCCACGGAAGAAAGCGGGGCGGGGTACTACGTGCACCGCGACGTGGTGATCGCGAGGCTCATCGAGACGCGGACGGGTGAGTCGGTGCGAACAGTCGAGAGCGGGAACTGAGGCGAGGGACCGAACGCGGCCGGGAGGTCCGACCCGGACGTGGTGGCGGTCCCTACGGGGCGCGCGAGTAGGGGAAGTGGATGTAGTCCGCCGGATCGAGGTACTGGCCGTTGTAGCGGATCTCGAAGTGGAGGTGCTCGCCGGTGCTGTAGCCGGTGGAGCCGGAGATGCCGAGCACGGTCTCGCCCTTGGCGACGCTCTGCCCATACCCCACAACAATCTCACGGAAGTGGGCGTAGAGGGTTTCCCAGCCGCCGCCGCAGTCGACGATGACGTAGTACCCGTAGCTGTAGGTCAACCACTCGACGCGTGAGACCCAACCGTCGCAGGAGGCGTAGATCGAGGAGGCGGCGGTAACACCGCCGAAGGCGAGGTCGATCCCGGTGTGGATGCGGCCGCCGCCCCGATCGGTGCCGTAGGGATCGCTGATGAAGCTCCACCCCGCCACGGGGAGGCCGAAGCGGCCCTCGGAAACGGGAGGCGGGGGGCCGATGACGGTTCCGCCGGGGGTCTGAATAGGGGGCTCGGCGCCGGGGAGGAGGATGTATTCGCCGACCAGGAGATCGCGGCCGTCGTCGAGGTTGTTGGGGCGGTGATCGAGAACGTCCTGGACGGTGACGTTGAGGTACTTGGAGACGATGCGGGCAACCGTTTCGCCATGGCCGACCTTGTAGAGGATACCCACGACCTCACCAATGGGAACGAGGATCTTCTCGCCGACGGGGATGAAGCCGGCGTCGACGACCTCGGCATTGTTGAGCAGGATGTTGTCGACGGTGGTGTCGTACGTGGCGGCGATGCCGCCGAGGGTATCCCCGCTGCGAACGGTGTAGACCTCGTAGGGCACCCTGGGGTCGATCTGGTCGGCGAGGGCGCGGCTCTCGTAGCCGTCGTCCCGACTTGCGGCGTAGACATCAGCGACCTCGCCGGAGAGGGTGTCGTCGGTCTCGACGTTCTCGGTGGGGCGGAGCGTGACCGCGGGGGCGGCGAGGGACGCCCGGAGGGGCGAGGCGAGGGTCTCGTGGCTGACGCCGGGGCGGAGGTAGGTCTCGCCGGTGGGGGCGATGGCGCGCACGCCGGAGAGGGGCACGGGAGGGATGTGGGAGACGGGGGAGGGTTCGGCGTCGGTAACGAGGTGGGCGGTGAGCAGGGCGGCGAGCGCAGCCAGGCCGATGAGGAGGAGGTGGAGAACGGCGCGAACGGGGAGGTGACCATGGGCGTGCGATCGCGCCCTCAGGGATGAACGCTCGTGGAGCAGGCTCAGCAGCCGATCCCTCAACACGGCGTTCGGTCCCTTCCCGGTTCTGGGCACACCGGAGCCCCAACCCGGCGCTTGCACCGATTGTCACAACCTAAACTGCCGCAGTCAGGTGCGAAACGCAAGGATCGGCGGGGTTGTGTCCTAGACCTCGGTACGGAGGCTGGAGAGGAACTCTTCGTTGGTTTCGGACCTGCCGAGACGCTCGAGGAGCCGTTCGGTGGCTTCAAGGGAGTTGGGGGAGTTCTGCGAGATCATGGCGGTCATGCGGCGGACCAGCCAGACGCCCTTGAGGGTTGATTCGTCGAGCAGGAGCTCTTCGCGGCGGGTGGAGCTGGCCTGGATATCGATGGCGGGATAGAAGCGGCGCTCGGCGAGCTTGCGATCGAGGCGGAGCTCCATGTTCCCGGTGCCCTTGAACTCCTCGAAGATGACCTCGTCCATGCGGCTGCCGGTATCGATCAGGCAGGTGGCGATGACGGTCAGGGAGCCGCCCTCCTCGCACTTGCGGGCGGCGCCGAAGAGGCGCTTGGGGGGGTAGAGGGCGACGGGGTCGACACCGCCGGTAAGGGTGCGTCCGCTGGGGGGGAGGGCGAGGTTGTAGGCGCGAGTGGCGCGGGTGATGGAGTCCATGAGGATGACGACGTCCTGGCCGCCCTCCACGAGCCGCTTGGCCCGCTCGAAGGCCATCTCGGCGACCCGGGTGTGGTCCTCGACGGGCTCGTCGAAGGTGCTGCTGGCGACCTCGCCGCGCACGCTGCGACGCATGTCGGTGACCTCTTCGGGGCGTTCACCGATGAGGACCACCATCAGGTGGACGTCGGGATGATTGGTGGTGATGCCGTTGGCGATGTTCTGGAGGAGCATTGTCTTGCCCGCCTTGGGCGGGGAGACGATGAGGGCGCGCTGGCCGCGGCCGACGGGGGCAATGAGGTCGATGAGGCGGTGGGTGAGGTTGTCGGGGGTGGTCTCGAGGCGGAGCTGCTCTTTGGGGAAGACCGCCGTCAGGTTCTCGAAGAAGGGGCGGCGCTTGGCGGCTTCGGGGTCGAGGCCGTTGACGGCTTCGACCTTGAGCAGGCCGTAGTACTTCTCGTTGTCGCGGGGGGCCCGGATTTGCCCGGTGACGTAATCGCCGGGGCGGAGGGCGAAGCGGCGGAGGTTGGACTGGGAGACGTAGATGTCGTGGGGGCCGGGGAGCAGGGACTCGCCCCGCAGGAACCCGTAGTTCCCGTCGTCGGAGACCTCGAGGAAGCCGCCGGAGAAGAGGTTCCCGCGGCGTTCGGCCTGGGTCTGGAGCAAGCGGAAGATGAGGTCCCGCTTGCGCAGGGTGGAGGCGTTGCTGACGCCGAGGTCGCGTGCGAGGCGAATGAGCTCGCCGCGGGTGGTGCCCTCGAGCTCGGCAATATTGAGCGTGGGGACGGCGTCCTCACGTTCAGTGGTGACGGGGGCCTCTTCGGCCGGCGGAGATTCAGGTGCGCGGGTGATGGCAGCGATCCTGTTGCCCGCTGCGAGCGGCGCTCGACAAAGACGGGCGAGATAGGGTTGCAGGGACCTCGAACTCTTGAGGTGTGCCTGGTGAGCGCATCGGCAGGATACCGGGCTTCTGACCAGTGCCCAGTCAGAATACGAGAGCATTGTGAACGGGGCAAGTGGGGCGCAGGCTTTGCGCGGAGCGGGGAGCGCGCCTACCATCGGCGTCCATGGCAACCACTAAATCGGCGATGAAGCGCTGGCGCCAGTCGCTCAAGCGGCGCGATCGCAACCGGTCGACCCGCTCGGAGTCCCGCACGGCGGTGCGGGCGGCTCGCGAAGCCGCGGAGTCCGGCGACGGCGAGGCGTTCAACGAGGCGCTGAGCGAGGCCTACTCGGTGCTGGACAGGGCGGCGAGGAAGGGCGCCATTCCGACGGGGCGGGCGGATCGCACGAAGCGCCGGCTGGCGGCGCTGCGCCCCGAGTAGCCCCTCCCCGGTCGTTGCTCGCGAGGACACCGTGACCAGGTTGAGAGGGCGCGCGTCGCTTGCGCTCACGCGGGTGCGATCGTGACCGCGGAACGGCCACGGCCGACGGTGGACGTGGTGATCCCCTGCTACAACGAAGTGTCCGTGCTGCGCGAGAGCGTGGAGCGGACGCTCGGCCTGTTCGAGGAGCAGCCCCGGTACGACTGGCGGCTGGTGATCGCGGACAACGGCTCGAACGACGGCACGAGCGAGCTGGCGCGAGAGCTGGAGGCCGAGCACGACCGCGTGCGGGCGCTGGTCCTCACCGTCAAGGGGCGCGGCATCGCGCTGCGGGAGGCGTGGCTGGGGAGCGATGCGGACGTGGTGTCGTACATGGACGTCGACCTGAGCACGGACCTGGGGCAGCTGCCCAAGCTGGTGGGGATGGTGGCGGAGGGCGGGTACGACGTGGCGAGCGGCTCGCGGCTGGCGCGGGGGTCGGAGACGACCCGCTCCCTGAAGCGGGAGGTGATCTCCCGCTGTTACGTGCTGATCATCCGGGCTTTCTTCCCGCGGCTGCGGATCAGCGACGCGCAATGCGGCTTCAAGGCGGCCGGACGGCGGGCGGTGGAGGCGGTGGTGCCGGGCATCGAGGACCGTGGCTGGTTCTTCGACACGGAGCTGCTCGTGCGGGCGCACCAGGCGGGATTCCGGGTGGGGGAGCTGCCCGTTCGCTGGGTGGAAGATCCGGACACGAAAGTCCATATCGTCAGCACGGCGACGGAGGACATCCGGGGGCTGGTACGGCTGCGATTCGGGCTCCGTATCTAGGGGAAGCGGGGGCGATTGGGGATCGGGCTCGGGGGGGCGTTCCAGTTTGACCCCCTTGGAGGTGCGGGGTATAACTCGCTTGCTACAGGATTCACAAACTCGCCGGGGCCCAGAAGGGCCGCTGGCGGCAGACGGAGAGGGCGCCGGGCCGTGGAAGTTGGCGAATTCCTAGAGCTGGTTTTCGTGTTCATCACGATGTTCCTGGGCCTTGCCATCATGGTCGCATTCGGCAAGTGGTGGGAGCGATAGCGCCGATGGCCGTTGAACAGCCCACCCAACCGACCCTCGGTGACCTGATCTACGACAAGCTCTTCCACAACTACGTGTGGAAGTCGATTTTCCGCACGGGGTATCCGAACACGCCGCGCAACCAGATGCTGGTGGTCGCGACGAACGTGTTCCTGCACCTGCACCCGACGCGCATCCACCGCACGCATGTGAAGATCACGCACACCTACTGCCTCGGCGGGCTCACGTTCTTCATGTTCCTGGGCCTGACGGTGACGGGCATCCTGCTGATGTTCTATTACGTGCCGAGCGTGGACCGAGCGTACCTCGATATCCAGAACATCCAGACGAACGTGCAGTTCGGCCAGCTGATGCGGAACATGCACCGCTGGATGGCGCACGCGATGGTGATCCTCGTGTTCCTGCACATGCTGCGGGTGTTCTATACGGGGGCGTACAAGCCACCGCGGGAGTTCAACTGGGTCGTGGGCGTGGTGCTGCTGGTGCTGACATTCCTGCTGAGCTTCACCGGCTACCTGCTGCCCTGGGACCAGCTGGCCTTCTGGGCCATCACGGTGGGCACGAACATCGCCGGTTCGGCGCCGGTGCTGGGCCCGAAGACGCGATTCTGGCTGCTGGGCGGCTTCGAGGTGGGTCCGGACGCGCTGATTCGCTTCTACACGCTGCACGTGATCGGCCTGCCCCTGCTGGCGGCAATCTTCATGGCCGTGCACTTCTGGCGGATTCGCCGGGACGGCGGCCTGGCGCGGCCGCTGTAGAGCGGGGTGAGCTAGCGCATGGCTACCGTCGTTGTCGCCCGGCCGGCCGCCCGACCCACCCCTCGCGCTCGCGACGAGGAGGTGCTGGTCTGGCCGGACCTGGTCTTCGTCGAGTTCATCTCGGCGATGCTGTTCACGGTGCTCCTGTTCCTCCTCTCGTACCTGATGAACGCGCCGCTCCTGGACGAGGCGAACGCGAACGTCACGAACGACCCGGCGAAGGCGCCGTGGTACCTGCTGAACCTGCAGGAGCTGCTGCTGCACATGAATGCGGCGCTGGCGGGGATCGTGGTGCCGACGGTGTGGTTGATCGTCCTCGCGGCCTTCCCCTACTTCGATCGCTCGACGGAGGGGCAGGGGCGCTGGTTCGCCGACGTGAACTCGGTGAAGAACACCGTGCTCTCGTTCATGGTGGGCTTCTGGGGGACGCTGGCGCTCATCATCTGGAACTCGGGCAAGGCAGCGCTCTGGCTGAAGGACTGGTTCGGGTTCTCGGGCGGCGACACGCTGGCCTTCCTGGAGCGCTCGGCGGCGCTGAAGGACCCGTCGGTGGTGCCGTGGCCGGACTGGGCGGACTCGATTCCCTACCTGTGGTTCAACCTGAAGATCCTGGACGAAGGTCCGGGGGCGGGGGTGACCACGTTCCAGAAGATCGACCTTCCCACGCTGCTGGTGGACATCGGAATCCCGACGGGGTTCATGGTGGGCTTGACGTGCCTCCTCATCTTCGCCCTCTGGAGGGTGGGCTGGGTGCTGACACGCCGTGACGCGCTGATCACGCTGATGAGCGGGTTCGTGGGCGCGTTCCTGATGCTGACGATTATCGGTACCGCCTTCCGCGGTCCCGGCCAGGATCTGATCTGGCCGTGGGACCTGCGCACCCTCGAAGGCATTCCGGGGCAGGAGTAGCGAGCCGATGGCGCAGGCGCAGCGGATCGAACAGGCACGGCAGGCGGAGGCGCGCAAGGTCTCGCGGCGCTCGTTCATGCGCGTGAGCGCCTTCGCGGGGCTGACGCTCTCGCTGGGGGCGTTCAGCGCGTTCTTCCTGGGTTTCTTCAACCTGCGCAGCCCGAAGGGCTTCGGGCAGCCGGTGACGGTGCCGAAGATCCAGATCCCGGAGCCGGGGGGCGAGCCGGTACGCATCACCGAGGGCAAGTTCTGGCTGGTGAACCTGGACGGCGCCGAGGGCGACGTGCTGAGCCAGGGCGGCACCGGCGGATTGCTCGCGCTGTACTGGAAGTGCCCGCACCTGGGTTGCACCGTCCCCTGGCGGGGCGACTTCGACGGGGCGGAGGTGGCCTTCCCGGGCATCCAGGGGTGGTTCCGCTGCCCCTGCCACGGTTCAACCTACTCGCGAGCGGGAGTGCGAGTCTTCGGACCAGCGCCTCGCCCGCTGGACACCTTCCTTCTGACGACGAACAGCGACGGGTCGGTAACCGTCAACACACGTGGCCTGACGCTTGGCGGCGGGGCAGTTCCGAATCCTCTGCGGGCGGTTCCCTACAGTGGCTAGCGGCCGGGGGACCCGTTGAATACGCAGCGCCAAATCTTCCTGATCGTGGTGCTGATGTTCATCAGCGTGGCGGGCTGCGCGGCCTACACGGCGATCGACCTGCCCATCCGCGCGGAGCGGCAGGCGGACTTCTTCGAGGCGGAGTCGATCGAGCGCGGGGCGCTGCTCTACGCGAACAACTGCCGCACGTGCCACGGCATCCGGGGCGAGGGCGGCGTGGGCCTGACGCTGAACAAGGCCTCGTTCCGGAACCAGGAGCCGCTGGCCCTGTCCCAGAACCAGGACCTCATCCGGCGGACGCTGCTCTGCGGGCGGGCGGGCACGCTGATGCCTGCGTGGCTCGATGCGAACGGCGGCAGCCTGACGGCAAACCAGATCGAGCACCTCGTGCGGCTGCTGACGGCCCCGCTCGAGGAAGAGACGTTCGACGCGAACGGCAACCCCACGAACCACGGGTGGCTGGCGGCGGTGGAGTTCGCGCACAACCTGAACCATGAGTCGACGGCGGCGGTGACGGGAGACACGCTCCCGCAGATCGCGGCGGCGCACGGCATCGGCGAGGACACCGTGTCCGGGGCGATCCTGATCGCGAGGCTGAACGGACTCGACTACGCGGTCGATGAGGCCGGCAACTTCTACCTGCCCTACTCGGGGACCGACGAAGCGGAGATGCTGGACCCGCATGCGGCGATCATCGCGACGGGGCTGACGCCAGGGCAGACGCTGCGGCTGCCGGAGGGCGCGACCTACAAGGTGCAGGCGGGCAACACGCTGGCGGGCATCGCCGAGCAGCACGGCATCACGCCGGCGCAAATTCGCTCGCTGAATACGCTCTTCCTGGCCACCGTGGGAGACATTGCCGACGACACGCCGCTGACGGGGAAGCGCAAGCTGCTGCTCCCGAACGGGACGAGCTACACGGCCCAGGCGGGCGACACGCTGGCCTCGATCGCGGACGCGCACGACCTGCCGGTGCTGGCGCTGGCGGAGGACAACGGGCTCGCCGAGGACGCGGCCATCGCGGAAGGGGAGGAGCTCTCGCTGCGCGACGGTACCGGGTACATCGTGCAGTTCGGCGACACGGTCCTCTCCATTGCGAGCGCCCACGGCCTGAGCGAAAGCGCGCTGCGGTCGGAGAACGAGCTGGGTGCTGGCGAGCAAGTCTCGGGAGAGGTCTGGATCGCGCTCCCGCCCATCAACTCCTACGTGGTGAAGGGCGCGGACCTGGCGGAGGTGGCGAGCGGCTTCGGCAACGTGACGGCCGCCTCGCTGGGCGACGCGAACGGCGTGGCCGCGGACGCGGTCCTGCCCATCGGCAAGGCGCTGCACTTCCCGGCGGACTCCTGGGGCGCGGCGCCGTCGGACGAGATCAACCCGGGCACGGCCTGCGTCGAGCACACGGTTTCGTCGAGCGCCTTCAACACGATCAGCGGGGCCGACCCGATTGTGATCGACGAGCCGAACGCCGTCTCCACGGACGTGGTCATCCTCGCCAACGACAATGACTGGACGATCGTGGCCGACGGGGAATCGCTGGCGCCGAACCGCTCGGGCGTGAAGGTGACGGCGGGCACGACGGTGACGTTCGAGAACGTGGTGGGGCTGCACAACATCGAGATCGACGGGGTGCAGCAGGGCGAGGACTTCGAAGGCGTGGGCGAGATGCGAACCTTCACCTTCGACGCGCCGGGCGAGTACCGCATCACGTGCAGCTACCACCCGGACATGCTGGCAGTGGTATTCGTGGCCGAGTAACGGCTGCTTTCATTGACGCTCCGCAGGGGCGTGCCTACGATCCGCACCCGAACAAGTTCGCCACTGAGGAGGACGCCGATGGCAGCACAGACGGGAAAACGGTATCTCTGCCCGAAGTGCGGCGCTGAGTTCATCGTGACGAAGGGCGGCGACGGCGACCTGAAGTGCGGCGACACGCCGCTGGAATTGAAGAAGTAACGGGAGACGTTCGATGGCCGTACAACTGGGGAAGCGCTACAAGGACGAGGACACCGGCATCGAGGTGCTGGTGATCAAGCCGGGCGACTGCGACCTGAAGTGCGACGAGCGCGACATGGAGCTGATGCAGCCGAAGGTCCTGCCCTCGGCCGACTAGCGACCCGCATCCGGTGACGACGACTGTGACGGGGCCCGCGCGGCCCCGTTCTGCTACGGGGCACATGGCGAGGGACGGGTGAGATTCGAGCAGCTGGTCGAGAACCGCATCCTGGAGGCGATCGAGGAGGGCGTGTTCGAGGGGCTTCCGGGCGAGGGGGCGCCGTTAGCGTTGCGCGACGCCGACCGCCTGGCCGGCGACCTCTGGCTGGCGCACCACGTCCTGGGGAACGCAGGGGCGCTGCCGGAGTGGCTGGAGCTGGCGCGCACGATCGAAGGCGACCGGGAACGCCTGTCGGCGATCGAGGCGGAGCACCAGGCGCTCGTGGAACGAGCGCGGTCGACGGGGGAGTGGCAGAGGCTGGCGCCCCTGATCGCGGAGCGGCGGCGGCAGTTCGCAACAGCGGCTCGGGGGCTGCGGGCGAAGCAGGAGCGCTACAACATCGAGGCTCCCAGCATTCGCAACGAGCGCCCGGCCATCTGGGTAGAGGAGCGGCTGCGCATCCTGGATGGGCGCGTACGGGCGGCAAGAGGTGGGGTCGCGGGTTAGGTCTGCCTGCTTTCGCGAGCGAAGCGCGGGTGGTACGGTGAGCGCTCGCCGTCCGGTGGGCGGCAATCGCACCCGAAGGGTGGTGAGCCAGCAACGTGGCTGAAATCATCATCGGCGAGGACGAACCGTTCGAGTCAGCACTGAAGCGCTTCAACAAGCGCGTGCAGCAGGACGGCATCCTCTCGGAGACGCGCAAGCGCCAGCACTACGAAAAGCCGAGCGTGAAGCGCAAGAAGAAGGAAGCAGCGCGCCTGCGGAAGCTGCGGAAGAAGCAGCTTCGGGC
>DAOUID010000057.1:0-11055 GCA_034428315.1 Dehalococcoidia bacterium | reverse complement strand
GATGCTGTACTGGGCGACCGACGCCTTCGTGACGTCGGTGCGCTACTACTACGAGGCGGCCTGGAACCAGTGGCAGCCGAGCCACGACCGCACGCCGGTGGTGGAGGCGCCGACCGGCATCACGTTCCACGGCCCCGGGGCGCCGCAGGAGCCGAGCGAGCAGCAGCGCGAATACTGGAACCTCGTGCACTGGGACTCGTACCCGGCGGGCGGCCACTTCGCGCCCGCCGAGGAGCCCGAGGCGATCGTGCGCGGCATCCGCGCCACGTTCCGGGAGCTGCGCTAGGGCTCGCTAGCCGGCGGCCCAGGCGCGCGCTTCCTCCGAGGCGACCCAGTGGAGGGTGTTGTGGAGGAGGCGGCGGAAGCCTTCGCTCTCGTAGCTGCCGGGGCCGTCGCCGAGGTGGGTGGCGACGACCGGTGAGTTGCCGCTCTTTTTCGCCCAGACGACGAGGTCGCTGCCCTCGGGGTGGGACCAGCGGTCCTTCTCCTCCTGGGCGGCCATGGGCGGAGGGTTGAAGTTCTCCTGCACCATCGGGTAGTCGGTGCGCATAAGCGGGAGGATGTCGGGCTGGGACTCGAAGTTCTTCGAGGTCAGGTAGAGCTCGTCCTGCACGACGAAGCCGTCCTCGATTCCTTCGATGACGGGGTGGCCGGCAGCGGCGGGGTCGGGCGTGACCTTGCCGCGGCCGTTGCCGCGCGGGTCGGCCCCGCCGCCCCGGTAGCCGGAGCCGGGAGTCATCTCGCCGAAGACCTCGCCCTCGCGCAGCAGGAAGGAGGTGCCGCTGACGTCGCGCCAGCCGGGCCAGGCGGGCCACTCCACGAGGGCGTGGTTCATCAGCATGAGGCCCTTCCCGCTCTCGAGCAGCGCGGCGATGCTCTGCTGGTACTCCTCGGGCGCGGGCGAGAAGTCGACGCCCCACATGTCGTAGAAGCAGACGGCATCGTACTCGGCCACGTTCTCGGGACGCAGGAGCACCTGCGCGGCCGGCTGCTCGACCTGCGTGGTGAGCAGCTCGGGATTGTCATCGAACATCGAGTAGAAGCCGTTGTAGTTGAAGCCGTGGCCCTTGGTCACGACGAGTACCTTCACTGCCATGGTTCCGCTCCTTCTGGTGGTGGGAAAACGGGCTTAGCTTGCGGCCCAGGCGCGCGCATCCTCGGTGGCGACCCAGTGCAGGGCGTTATCGAGGAGCTTGCGGAAGCCGGGGTTGGCGTAGCAGTTGGGGCCGTCGCCGATCTGCATGGCGATGACCGGGGAGTTGACGCTCTTCTTCGCCCAGACCACGAGGTTGCTGCCCTCGGGATGGTCCCAGCCGGCCTGCTCGGCGGCGGGCGCGAGGGGCGGCGGGTTGAAGTTCTCCTTCACCATCGGGTAGTCGGTGCGCATGAGGGGCAGGATGTCGGGCTGGGACTCGAAGCGCTTGGAGGTCAGGTAGAGCTCGTCCTCGATGGTGAAGGGGTCGACGCCCTCGAGGACGGGGTGGCCGGCGGCTGCGGGGTCGGCGGAGACGGTGCCCTCCGGGTTGCCGCGGGGGTCGACAGCGCCGCCGCGGTAGCCGGAGCCGGGCGTCATCTCGCCGAAGACCTCGCCCTCGGTGAGGAGGAAGGAGGTGCCGCTGACGTCACGCCAGCCCGGCCAGGCGGGCCACTGCACGATCGCGTGGTTCATCATGACGATGCCCTTCCCGCTCTCGAGCAGGGCGGCGATGCTCTGCTGGTACTCCTCCGGGGCGGGCACGAAGCTGGCGCCGCCATCGGGGCTTTCCGTGCCCCACATGTCGTAGAAGCAGACGGCCTCGTACTCGGCCACGTTCTCGGGGCGCAGCATCACCTGCGCAGCGGGCTGCTCGACCTGCGTGGTCAGCAGCTCGGGGTTCTCGTCGAACATGGCGTAGAAGCCGTTGTAGTCGAAGGGGTGGCCCTTCGTGACAACCAGGACCTTGACGGACATGACTCGCTCCTCTCGGCGGTGCGGCTAGCTGGGGATGAGGTCGTAGGCGTCGAGGATGCGCTGGAAGCGGGCCTCGACGGCGGGCTGCGTCTCGGGGTGGCTGACCACGTAGAGGTGGTTGCCGCGGATGGCGTTCAGGACCTTCTGGGCGAGGTCCTCGGGCTCGATCATCTCCTGGGGCACGCTCTCGCCGGTCAGCATCATGCGCGTGTCGGGAGTCTCCGGGCCGCCGAACTCGTCGGGGCGGTTGCGCCCCGCCTCGACGATGCGGGAGCGGACGCCGCCCGGGCAGAGGACGCTCACGCCGATGTTGTGCGGGGCCAGGTCCTGCGCGAGCGCTTCGGAAATGCCGACGACGCCGTACTTGGCGGCGGAGTAGGAGGAGATGCCGGGCGTGGCCGGAGCGACAAGGCCGGCGATGGAGGCGGTGTTCACGATGTGGCCGCCTTCGCCCGCCGCCACCATGCCGGGGAGGAACGCCTGGATGCCGTAGATGACGCCGTAGAGATCGACGCCGACCACCCAGTCCCAGTCGTCCTCGGTCATGTCCTGGGCGAGCTTGAAGGTGACCACGCCGGCGTTGTTGCAGAGGACGTGGCAGCCGCCGAAGGCTTCAATGGTGGCGTCGGCGAGGGCCTGCATGGAGGCGCGGTCGGAGACGTCGTTCTGGACAGCGATGGCGCGCACCCCGTGCGACTCGACCTCGGCGACCGCCTGGGCGGCGGCGTCCATGTCGATCTCGCCGATGACGACGTTCATCCCCTCCTGGGCGAAGGCGACGGCCATCGCCTTGCCGATACCGCCACCACCTCCGGTGACAACCGCTGTTCGACCGCGAAACTCTTCCACTCGACACCTCCCGGCGGAGCGGCAGTCTACACGCTGGCACCCGTGAATTACGAACGGCGGGAGGCTCGCACAAGGGCTCCCCAAGCTATGATTGAAGCGATGGCATCGCCGCAGCCCCATCCCTCCCGGAGCGCCCCGTGATCCCCCGCTACTCGCGGCCCGAGATGGCCGCCATCTGGAGCGAGCAGGCGAAGTTCGAGCGCTGGCTCGAGGTCGAGATCGCGGTGTGCGAGGCGCGCGCGGCGGCGGGCGAGATGCCGCTGGAGGCGGCGCGGCAGATCCGCGCCAACGCAGCCTTCGACGTCGACAAGGTGAACGAGTACCTCGCCGTTACCCACCACGACATGACCGCCTTCCTGCAGTCGGTGGCGGACTCGCTGGGCGAGGAATCTCGTTATGTCCATTACGGCCTCACGACCAGCGACGTCTGGGACACGGCCACGGCGCTCCAGCTGCGGGACGCGAGCGACCTGCTCATCGCGGGCGTCGAGCGGCTGACGGCGGCGCTGGAGCGGCTCGCGTGCGAGCACCGCGACACGCTGTGTCCGGGGCGGACACACGGCGTTCACGCGGAACCGACCACGTTCGGGCTGAAGGTGGCGGTGTGGGTGGCGGAGATGCGGCGCAACCACGAGCGGCTGCAGGCCGCGCGCGAGACGATCGCGGTGGGGGCGATCAGCGGGGCCGTGGGCACGCACGCCTCCATCCCACCCGAGATCGAGGAGGCGACCTGCACGACGCTCGGGCTCGGGGTGGAGCACGCCTCGACGCAGGTCATCCAGCGCGACCGGCACGCGCAGTTCGTGAGCGCGCTCGCGCTCACGGGCGCCTCGCTGGAGAAGTTCGCGACAGAGGTGCGGGGGCTGCAGCGCACGGAGGTGCTGGAGGCGGAGGAGCCCTTCGCCGCGGGCCAGACGGGCTCGAGCGCGATGCCGCACAAGCGCAACCCGGAGAAGTGCGAGCGGATCACGGGGCTGGCTCGGGTGCTGCGGGGCTACGCCAACACCGCCATGGAGAACGTCGCCCTCTGGCACGAGCGCGACATCAGCCACTCCTCGACCGAGCGCATCGTCTTCCCCGACGCCTGCCTCGTACTGGACTACATGCTGGCGCTGTTCACCGACATCGCCGAGGGGCTGGTGGTGTACCCGGAGCGCATGCGCGAGAACCTCGACGCCTCGTACGGGCTGGTCTTCTCGCAGCGGGTGCTGCTGGAGCTGATCGAGACCGGGCTGAGCCGCCAGGATGCCTACGGGCTCGTGAAGCGCAACGCGATGGTCGCCTGGCAGGAGCGGGAGCCGTTCCTCTCGTTGCTGCTTGCAGATGAAGACGTCTCCTCGCGCCTCGACGATGAGCGGCTGCGGTCGCTGTTCGACTACGGCTACTACCTGCGCAACGCCGGCTCGACGTTCGAGCGCCTTGGGCTGACGTGAGCGAGGGGCCCGCTCCGGGAACCCAGCACTCCAACGACAAACCCGGCGTGGGCGAAACCCTGAGCGCGGCGGCGGCGCTGATGCGCGACTTCCCCCGCGAGACGATGCTGCCGTTGCTCGCCATCCAGGCGCCGCTCGTGGTTGGGACGATCCTCCTGACCGCCCTGCTCTACAGCAGCGTGTTCGCCGACGAAATGTACCCCCGCGGCGGCATCACGGGGGCGACCGAGGGCGCGGGGCAGATCTTCGCCCTCGTCATCGTGGTCGCCCTCGCGCTCGTCCTCGGGCTGATCGCCCAGGGGGCGACGATCGTGTCGGTGGCGGCGGTGGCCGTGGGGCGGCCGGTCACGCTCACGCAGGCGCTCGACCCGGCGTTCACGCGCCTGGGTGGCCTGATCGTGCTGACGGTGGTCTTCGCGATCGTCGGGGGCCTGCTGGCGCTGACGATCGTTGGCTTGGCGGTGATTCCGTTCCTCGTGGGCCGCTTCGGGATCGCCTATCAGGTGTACCTGCTGGAGGGACTCGGACCGATCGAAACGCTCACGCGAAGCTGGCGCACGATGCAGGGAAATATGCTGCGATTGCTCGGCGTCATTATCGTGGGGGTGGGCCTGGCCCTGCTCATCGGCCTGCTGGTACCGGTCAGCCCCGGACCGGAGAGCATGAGCCGCGGGCTACGGATGTTGATCGACGCGCTCCTGCAGATCCTGCAAGGCGGTATCGCGATTCCCGTGGCGGCGTTTGCCCATGCCGCCATTACCCTCTATTACCTGCGTATCCGGGAGGAGAACCCATGACCGACGTCGTCACCCAGACCGACCTGCCCGCTCCCATGGTGCGAGGCAAAGTGCGAGATACCTACGACCTTGGCGACCACATGCTTATCGTCGCCACCGATCGCATCTCGGCGCTCGACCTCGTGCTGCCGGCGGGCGTTCCCCGCAAGGGCGAGGTGCTGACGCAGCTCTCGGCGTGGTGGTTCGAGCGTATCGGCGAGGTGGTGCCGCACCACTTCGTCGCCGTCATCGACGCCTCGAACGCAGAAGAGCTCGTGCCCTTCCCCTTCCCGGAGAACTGCTACCGGCGCTCGATGCTGGTACGGAAGGCGCAGCCGCACAACGCCGAGTGCATCGTGCGGGGCTACATCTCGGGAACGGCATGGCGCGAGTACAAGCGTGACGGCTCGGTCTGCGGGATTGCGCTTCCCGAGGGGCTGACGGAGTCGGATCGGTTCCCGGAGCCGCTCTTCACTCCCTCGACGAAGGCGGACGTGGGCCAGCACGACGAGAACATCAGCTACGAGCGACTCGAGGAGATTGTGGGCGGAGAGACGGCGAACGCGATGGCCAAGCGCAGCCGCGCCGTCTACGACTACGGCCACCAGGTGGCGCTGGAACGGGACATCATCATCGCCGACACGAAGTTCGAATTCGGGTCGCGCAACGACGAGACCATCCTCATCGACGAGGTGCTGACGCCGGACAGCAGCCGCTTCTGGCCCCTCTCGGAGTACACGCCCGGCGGCTCCCAGCCCAGCTTCGACAAGCAGCCGGTACGCGATTGGCTCGTGGGGACGGGCTGGAAGGACGGCGACCCGGCGCCCGAGGTTCCGGACGACGTGGTCGCGGCGACGACGGACCGCTACCTGACGCTGTACCGCACGCTCACGGGGGAGGATCTGCCGGCGTGAGCCGCTTCCTCGCCTCGATCGCGGTGACGCTGAAGCCGACGGTGAACGATCCGGAGGGGCTGACGATCGCGTCGGCGCTGCACAGCCTCGGCTTCGCGGGGGTGGCGGGCGTGCGCTCGGGGAAGCTGTTCGAGGTCACGATCGAGGCGGCGAGCGCGGACGAAGCGCAGTCGCTGGCCGAGGACATGTGCACGCGTCTGCTCGCGAACCCCGTTATCGAGCGGTACCACTGCGAGGTCGACGAGGAGCCCGACTAGACCCTTCGACCCGGGGCCGAACCCGCCGGCAGGTGGCAGGCGTCGTTGTGGCGGCGCACCATGAGCCGGCCCTCTCCGTCCCGGTCGAGCTCGGTGATGGCGCAGTTCTTCATGGGGAAGCGCGCGCGGCGGTGGCCAGGCTCCACGACGCCGTGCATCCGCAGGGCCGCATTGAGCGCCGACATGACGACACCGCCGTGGGTCACGGCCACGGTCTGACCCTCCAGCGCCATCAACTCCGCAAGGACTTCGGCGACGCGGCCGTCAAAGGCAGCCATGCCCTCCTCGCCCGGATGCAGGCCCGCCGAGGCATCGTCGTTCCAGAAACGCCACTCCGGGTAGCGTTCCAGCACCTCCCTGATGGTGAGGCCGCTGATCTCGCCGAAGTCGTACTCCATGAGGCGGTCGTCGGCAGTCACGGGGAGGGCGAGGGCAGCGCCGATGGCCTCGGCGGTCTGGAGGGCGCGGGCGAGGGGACTGGCGACGATGCGGTCGGCGCCGCCATCAGCGCTGAGCCGCTCGGCGACGGCGTTCGCCTGCACGCGGCCGAGGGCGGTCAAGGGCTTGTCGATCTGACCCTGGATGAGACCCTCGACGTTGCCTTCAGACTCGCCGTGCCGGACGAGCAGCAGGGTCACTCGGTGAGGCTCCGGTAGAGGGCGGGGAGGCGGCGGGGCAGGGACTCGATGTCGCCGACGACTTCGTAGCCCATGTCCTCGCACATCGTCTTCAGGTAGTCGTGGCCGGCACGGTCGACGGTCAGCGCGAAGGGCGTGATGCCCTCGCGCTTGGCCTCGTTTAGCGCCTGCTTCGTGTCGTGGATGGCGTATTCCTTCTCGGTCCGATCGCGTCCGTAGCCGTGGTCCTGGGGGCGGCCGTCGCTGAGGAGGACGAGGATGCGCACCTTCGCCTCCGTCTCGCTCAGCTTGTGGATGGCGTGACGGATGGCAGGGCCCATGCGCGTGGAGCGGATGGGCGTGACCTTGTCGATGCGCTTCTTGGTGGTTTCCCCGAATTGCTCGTCGAAATCCTTGAGCACGTAGAACTCGACGTTGTCGCGGCCATAGCCGCTGAAGCCATAGATACCGTAGTCGTCACCGATCGTCTCGAGGGCGGTGATGAGGAGGACGGTGGCCTCTTTCTCGAGGTCGATGATGCGCTTGGGCGGCGCGGCCAGCTCCTGGCGACGCTTCGTGACCCACCAGCTCAGGTACTTGCGGGGGTCGTCGTCGGAGTCGTCGTACTGCTGGTCGCGGCGCGCGATCTCCTCGTCGGTCGAGGCGGACATGTCGAGGAGGAAGGCGATGGCGACGTCGCGATCGACCTTGTTGCGGCGCCAGTAAACCTTGTCGGAGGGGCTGACGCCGGTGCGAACGTCGATCATCCACTCGATGGCGGGGTCGAGCTCGATGTCCTCGCCGTCGGAGAGCTTCTTGATCTTGCGGAAGAGCTCCGGCTTCATCAGCTCGAACTGCTTGCGCGTCTGGGCGACGAGGGCGGCGTACTCCTTGAGGGTATCCTCGTAGAAGTCTTCCTCGCCCTCCTCCAGGTCGGCCTCCTTCACGGCGCACCAGCGGGGCTTGTAGTCCTGCGCGCGGAAGTCCCACTCGTCGTAGTAGTAGGTGGTGACGATGGGGGCGAGGGGCTCCTCGCCCTCTTCAGCGCCGGTGCTGAGGTCGCTCAGGGGCTGGTCGGACTGGGCGTCGCTATCGAGGGTGGGGGTACCCGCTTCCTTGAGGAGGTTGGAGAGGAACATGCCGGTCGTGTTCTGGAGGTCGCCCTCGAGGAGCGTGTCGAGGTCGATCTCGGCGCTTTTCTCCAGGAGCTCCTTGAGCTGTTCCTCGGTGAGCTGGTCGGGAGAGATCTGGCCGGCGTCGCCCAACTCGGCGTCATCGCGGAGCTTCATCAGGAGCTGGACGAGCTCCGGTTTGAAGTCGCCGCGGAAGTCGATGTCCTGGGGGCTCTCGTACTCGACGTCGCCCTCCTGGGGCTCGCCCATCTCCATGGCCGCGCCCTCGCCGCCGAGGTCGCTCATGTCGAGCTGGAGCTGTTCCTGGTCCATGTCGGGCAGGGAGTCCCACTCCTCGTCGCCCTCTTCCCGCTCGTTCTTGAGGCTCATGGCGAGCTGGTAGAGGCGCAGCGTGGCCTCGGCCGTATCCTCGATGCTCGAGCTTTCCGCCATGAGCTGCTGGAGAATGCCGACGCCGTTCGAGACGGCGTCCCGCTGGGCGGCGGGCCAGCGCACGGCGTCCACGCCATCAAGGCTGACGCGCACGAGGTTCTCGACGAAGGCCTGCCGCAGGGGCAGCTCACTCACCTCGGGGCGGCGGCCCAGCTCCTCCCGCTGCATGCGCGTGAGGGCGCGACGGATGCCGGCGTAGTGGCGCTTGATGGCCGCGTCGATGCGCGCGCCCTCGGCGATCTTGTGGATGTCGGCCGCAAGGGTGCGGTCGGGGAACAGGTCGAAGAAGCGCTCGATCTCGGTCGTCGGATTGGCGTCCGCGGCCTCGGGGATGGTGGGCCGCAGGTCCTCGAAGAGCGTCGAGGGCCGGTCGAAGCTGAAGGCGAAGCTCCCGAACTCGAGGCGTGCCGCCTGGTGCGTCGTGAATACCTTCACGGCGGCGAAGTTCTCCTCCTTCCCGCGGTAGAGCTCCATCACCTCGGGCAGGTAGATGGTCGTGCCGTCGGTACTGGCGCGCTCCTCGTCGACCCAGCCGATGCCCTTTTCCGTGAGCACGGCGGAGGCATGGATGCTGATGTTCGTGCCGGTGAGCGCCTTCGCGTAGAGGCGGAGCACGTCGCCGACCTTGGAGAGCTCGACGCGCGCGGAGAGCGTGTCGAGCACCTCCTCGCCGCGGCTCGACTGGAGGCGGAAGTAGGCCTCGCCCCCCTCCTTGCTGGAGGCGAGGATGCCGAGGCCGTGGTTCTGCCAGGCGGCCAGCTCGTCGATGCGGACTTTCTCCAGCACCTCCGGGGCGTTGCTGATGAAGTCCATGGCGGCGTAGGCGGAGTGGGGCGCGAGCTGCTCGGCGAGCTCGATGACGGGGCCGTGGTCGTCGGGCTCGACCTCGCCGAGGGCGTGAGCGGCGTCCTCGAAATACTGGAAGACGGAGCGGCTGTGGTCGCGGGCGACCTGCGCGGCGAGGGTCAGGTAGCGCTCGCGCACCGGCCCGTGCACGCGCTGGATGAGGGGAACGCCGCGGTCGAAGTAGAGGCGGGAGTCGGCCCAGCTCGTTTGCGCCAGCTCGACGCCGAAGGTGAGGAAGGGCATGCGGTCGGTGTTCTCGAGGCGGCCGAGCACGTCCGGGGCGGAGGTGAGGCAGGCGGCGGCAAGCTCGTAGGAGTGGCGGGCCAGCTCGTCGAGGAAGAGCACCAGCCGTCCGGCGTGGCTCACGCGGATGGTGGAGAAGAGCTCCGGGCCGGCGTCGTAGAACTGGGCGGCCAGGGAGGAGCTCTTCCAGTTGCCCTTGTAGAGGCGCCGTCCGAAGTCGGCCCACTGCGCCAGGTGATTCGGGCCAATGTGGGAGAGCGTCGCGGGCGCGCTGCGGAGGAAGGAGACGGCCAGCGGGGCGGACTGCTCCGTGAGGTCGCCGGCCTCGCGGGCGAGCTGCTCGTAGGTGTCCCAGGGCGTCGCCTCGGCCAGCTGGGGACCGGCCTTGAAGTACTCGGCGGCGGACTCCCAGGAGCGGAGGCTGATGGCCATGAGGTCGAGGCCACCCTGGGACCAGGCCTCGAGCTGGGTTGGGGTCAGCCTCGGCTCGAGCGCGCGCAGGCTTGCTTCGTAGGACTCGAGCAGGGGTTCGGGGAACCCGTCGAAGCGGGAGCGGTTGCGGGCGATCAGGCCACCGGCGACGCTCATGAGGCGCCCCCCGAGGCGAGCACGCGCGAGGGCCGGGCGGGGTCCTCGTACTCGTGGAAGTGAACCTCGTCGGAGGCTGTGTCCCAGACGGCGCAGGAGAGACGGTAGCCGTTCCCGGGGTGGCGGGCCTCGCCCACGGACCCGGGATTGATGACGAGCGTCTCGCCGAAGCGGGCGGCCATGGGGACATGGGTGTGGCCGGTCACGACCACGTCGTGCTCAAGGCTCTCGGTGCGCCGCCAGATGGGGTCGTGGGGGTAGTGGTACTCCCAGCCGCCCCAGGGCGAGCTGTGGGCCATCAGGAAGCGCCGTTCCCCAACCTCCGCGTCCACCGAGTAGGGCTGTTCGCGGAGCCACTCGACGAGGTCCTGGCGCACGCCGTCCATGGCGCGGGCGCGGTCGCCGTCGCGGCCGAGGATGACCTCATCGTGGTTGCCGAGCACGACCCGGGCGCCGCGATCGCGCAGCAGAGCGACCGTCTCGTTCGACCAGCGGTACTGGTAGACGGTGTCGCCGGCGCAGAGCAGTTCGTCGATAGGGCCCATGCGGTCGAGGGCCGCCTCGATCCCGGCGACGTTGCCGTGGACGTCCGAGACGATGCCGATCCTCACGCTGCCGCCTCGCGCGCGAGGCGGGGGCCGCGCCTCCGTGAGTGCTCCAAGCGAAGAGCGGTGGCGATCACTCGAAGATCGATGTCACGACCTCTTCGATGCTGCGCTGAACCTCGAGATCGTCGGTCAGCGCCCAGGTGACGCCCACCTGGGCGGCGCGGCGCGGCTCGATGCCCCGCTCGATGAGGCGGCCGGCGTAGATGAGGAGGCGCGTGCTGACGCCCTCGCTGAGGCCGTGCTCCTTAAGGTTCCGCACCTTCTCGCCAAGCTTGGCCAGCTCGACGGAGACGGCCAGATCGACACCCGACTCGTGCGAGATGATCTCCGCTTCCTGCTCACGGGTGGGGTAGGTGAACTCGACGGAGATGAAGCGCTGGCGGGTCGAGTGCTTCAGGTCCTTGAGAG
>DAOUID010000056.1:0-5714 GCA_034428315.1 Dehalococcoidia bacterium | reverse complement strand
CTTCCATGCGCCCGGTGACGAGGTAGATGACGCGCTCGCAGATGTTGGTGCAGCGGTCGGCGATGCGCTCGAGGTTGTGGGCGGTCCAGAGGTAGTAGGTGTTCCGCTCGATCGTGGCGGGATCCTCGATCATGCCGCGGAAGGACTCGTCGTAGACGGCGTCCTGGAGGCGGTCGACCTCGTCGTCGGCGTCGCAGACGCGGCGGGCCTCATCGACGTTGCGTTCGACGTAGGCCTTGAGGCTGTCGCGCAGCATGGCGATGGCGCGGTCGGCCATGGCGGGGATGTAGCCCATGCGCCGGGGCACGTCCTCGGACGCGCCGAGGAGCAGGTTGATGCGGGCGATGCCCTCGGCGTGGTCCCCGATGCGCTCGATGTCGGTGGTGATCATGAAGGCGCTCATGACGGCGCGCAGGTCAGTCGCCATAGGCTGCTGGGAGGCAATGACGAAGATGGCGCGCTCCTCGATGTCGAAGCGCTTCTTATTGATGGCGGCATCTTCGTCGATGATGCGCTGGGACCACTCGAGGTCGGCTGAGCGGAGGGACTCGACGCTGTCGACGACGGCCTTCTCGGCCATGGATCCGAGGATAAGCACATCGTCCTGGAGGTCGGTGAGCTCCTGGTGGAAGAGCTCTCGGGCCATGGGGCACCGCCCTTCTAGCCGAAGCGTCCGCTTATGTAGTCTTCCGTCCGCTGGTCGGCAGGCTGAGTGAACATCGTTTCGGTCGGAGCATACTCGATAAGCTGCCCCGTGATTTCCTCGTCGGTCAGCATGAAGGCGGTGTAGTCGGAGACGCGGGCGGCCTGCTGCATGTTGTGAGTCACGACGACGATGGTGTAATCGGTGGCCAGCTCCCGCATGAGGTCCTCGATCTTGAGGGTGGCGATGGGGTCGAGGGCGGAGCAGGGCTCGTCCATGAGGATGACGTCGGGGTTGTTGGCGAGGGCGCGGGCGATGCAGAGGCGCTGCTGCTGGCCGCCGGAGAGGGCGAGGCCGGACTTCTTCAGGTCGTCCCGCACCTCTTCCCAGAGGGCGGCGCGCTTGAGGGAGCTCTCGACGAGGTCGTCCAGGTTGCCGCGGAAGCCGTTCACGCGGGCGCCGAAGGCGACGTTGTCGTAGATGGACTTGGGGAACGGGTTGGGCTTCTGGAAGACCATGCCGATGCGGCGGCGGACCTCGACGGGGTCGACGTCGGAGCCGTAGATGTCGGCGTCGCGGTAGGTGACGTTGCCCTCGATGGTGACGCCGGGGATGAGGTCGTTCATGCGGTTGAGGCAGCGGATGAGGGTGCTCTTGCCGCAGCCGGAAGGACCGATGAGGGCGGTGACCTTCTGGCGGGGGATGTCGAGGCCGACGTTCGTCAGGGCCTGAAAAGTCCCGTACCAGAGGTTGAGATCGGAGATGGAGAACGCGATCTCGCCCTCGGGTTTGGCGACGTTCTCCGAGGGCCTGTGCTCGGCGGCGGGCTTGCCCCGCAGGGCCTCGCGAGCCTGCTCGCCGGTCGGGGTGGTTGAGCGAAGTCGGAGCGACATCAGGGGTCTCTCATCCTACTACTGTCAGTCGCGGCGCAGGCGGTCTCGGACCACGAGCGCCAGGGCGTTGAGGCCGATGACAGCGACCATCAAGACGATGATCCCCGCGGCGGCGTTGGCGCGGAACTCGGTCTGGGGGCGGAGGGTCCAGTTATAGACCTGGATGGGGAGGGTCGTGAACGAATCGAACAGCCCGTCGAAGCTGAGGGCGGGGTCGAAGGCGATAAAGGTGAAGGCGCCGATCATGATGAGGGCGGCGGTTTCGCCAGCGGCGCGGGCGACGGCGAGGATGGTGCCGGTGAGAATGCCGGGCAGGGCTCCGGGCAGGACGTGGTTCCAGACGGTCTGCCAGCGGGTGGCGCCGAGCGCGAGGGAGCCCTCGCGAATGCTGGGCGGCACCTGGTTGATGGCCTCCACGGAGGTGATAACGGTCATGGGCAGGATCATGAGGGCGAGGGTGAGCGCCCCGGCGAGAATGCTCGGACCCAGCTCCAACAGTCGCACGAAGACGGCCAGGCCGAGGATGCCGTAGATGATGCTGGGGACGCCCGCGAGGTTGGCAATGTTGAGGCGGACGGTGGTGAGGATGCCGTTCTGGGGGGCGAACTCCTCCATCCAGACGGCGGCGCCGACGGCCACGGGGATGGCGAAGATGACCGTGAACACGAGCACCCAGACCGAGCCGAGGATGCTGGAGCGGATGCCCGCCCGCTCGGCGAAGCGCGAGGGGTAGTTCGTGAGGAAGTCCCAATCGAGCGAGGGGATGCCGACGATGGCGTTGTCGATGCCGAGGATGACGAGGACGACGAGGCCGAGGAGGGTGGCGCCGAGGAGGATGAAGCGGGAGGCACGGGACCAGGCCTGGCGCCTGGCGACGCTGCCCTCGGCCTGGAGCCTGACGGTTGCCGGGGCGCCTTCCGCGGCGCTCACTCGTACGCCTCCCGGAAGCGCCGGACGATGATCTGGGCGGCCACGTTCAGCACGAAGGTCATGATGAAGAGGAGGGCGCCGACGGCGAAGAGCGAGGTGTAGTCGGTGGTGCCGCGGGCAGCGTCGCCCAGGGCGACCTGGAGCATGTAACCCGTCATGGTCTGGATGCTCTCGAGGGGGGAGATGGAGAGGGAGGGGGTAGAGCCGGCGGCCACGGCCACGATCATCGTCTCGCCGATGACGCGGGCGATGGCGAGGAGGATAGCGGCCATGATGCCGGAGATGGCGGCGGGGAAGACGACGCGGAAGGCGACCTCGAGGCGGGTGGCGCCGAGGCCGTAGGCGGCCTCGCGCAGGTCGCGGGGGACGCTCGCCATCGCATCCTCGGAGACGGAGGCGATGATGGGGAGGATCATGACGCCGAGCATGATGCTGGCGGAGAGGGAGTTGAAGAACGAAACCTTGCCGCCGAGCAGGGGCAGGAGCACGTCGTCGGAGATGAAGGTGAGGGCGAAGTAGGCGTAGACGACGGTGGGGACGCCGGCGAGCAGCTCGAGGAGGGGCTTGAGGAAGCGCCTCGTCTGCACATGGGCGTACTCGCTCAGGTAGACGGCGGCGGCAAGGCCGAGGGGGAGGGCGATGATCATCGACCAGAGGGTGACGTTGATGGTGCCGAGCACGAGCTCCCAGACGCCAAAGCTGCGCGGGTTGAAGAGCGTCTGCCACTCGTTCCCCGGGTTGAAGAAGTGCCAGAAGGAGACTTCCCGGAAGAAGCCGATGGCATCGGAGAAGAGCACGTAGATGATGGCGAAGGTGGTCGCGATGGAGACGACCGCGCAGAGCACGAGCGCGACTTGTATGAGGTTTTCGCCGGGGCGGCGGAAGGGGCGCTTTCGCAGGGCGCGGGCGAGGTCGGAGCCCTCGGGGGAGTTGGCTAGCGCCACGCGCCGCCTCCTGCCTGCCGGGAACCGAATGCACGCATCCGGTTGGGAGCATGGGGCAGGGCTGCTAACGAGCCGGGGGATTTCTCCGTTCGCGCCACTCACGGGGAACCTATGGACGGGCGATTAATAGCCCTTTAACGCGGGGGAACGAGTCAGGAGCCGGGGTGTTCGAGCTCTGCGAGGGCAAGGTCCAGCAGCTCTTCGAGGTGGTCCCAGCCGTACCAGGGCAGGTCGTCGTTGAAGGCGCGCCAGCCGTGGTAGATGACGCCCAGCTCGAACAGCCAGCGGGCGCGGAAGAAGGCCATGTCCGCCAGCTCGCCCTGGCCCCGCGCGGCTTCGCAGGCCTGCAGGAAGAACTGGTCGCGGACGGGGCCGAAGGGGGCGCCCTTCAGGTGCCCCAGGGCGAGCACCTGGGCGACATCGTTGCGGGTATCGCCGAGGCGGGCCTGCTCCCAGTCGACGACGGCCGCCACCTCGCCCCCGCGGAACAGGTAGTTGAAGACGTTGATGTCGCCCTGGCAGAAACCAATGGGGACGCCCCCGGGGACCTGCTGGCGGAGGACCGAGAGGGCGCGGCGGAGGATGGGAGCGCCGGCGCCGGGGAAGCGCTCCATGCGCCCGGCGATGACCTCGATCTCGGAGCGGGTGGCGGCGGAGGCGGAGGCGGGGACGGCGAGGACCTCGTCGAGGCCGAGGGCGCGCCAGTCGAGGGCGTGGATGCGCGCCACCATGGCCGCGTAGGCGCTGAAGCTGGCCTCCGGGCCGGCGACGCCCATGTGGGGCGCATCGACCCACTCCAGCACAGCGAAGGGGGCGCCGAGCACCGTGCGATCGGACTCCTCGCCGACGACACGGGGCACGGGGACGGGGGAGGGGTGGAGCCGTCGCAGCACGGCCGCCTCGCGGAGGACGTCGTAGGGCTCGAAGATGCCGCGCTCGCGCTGGAGCCGGAGGAGGACGGCGGGGAGGGGCGCGTTCGCCAGGCCGACGCGGAGGATGACGTTGGAGGCGCCGCCCTCGACGGGGTGGAGGGCGAGCACGTCCGCCGCGCCGAAGCCTTCCAGGCTGCGCAGCCAGTCTTCGAAGGCGGCGGGCGCGGGCGTTTCCATCGCGGCGGAGGGTACCGGGAGTCAGGCCGGGCTCCAAGGGAAGCGGGCGGGCTCCCTATACTCACCGCATGGCCACGCGCACGGCTCCCTGCTACCGCCACTCTCGCCGCGCGGCGGCGATCCGGTGCCAGCGATGCGAGCGGCCGATCTGCACCGAGTGCATGGTCTCGGCGGCGGTGGGGTTCCAGTGCCCGGAGTGCGTGCGGGCGGGGGTGCGGCGGACGAGACAGTTCTCGATAGCGGCGCGGCAACGCCCGGCAGTGACTATCGCCCTGATCGGGGTCAACGTGCTCGTCTGGTTCGTGGTGGCCGCGGCGACCGGCGACGTATCGCTCTGGGGCGGCTCGGTGACTTCGGTGCACCAGGACTACGCGCTGTTCGGCCGCTTCGTCGACCAGGGCGAGTACTGGCGGCTGGGAACCTCGGCGTTCCTGCACTACGGGCTGCTGCACCTGGGGATGAACATGCTCGTGCTCTGGTGGCTGGGGCGGATGCTGGAACCGGGTATCGGCGGCGCGCGCCTGCTGCTGCTCTACGGCGTGGCGATGCTTGGCGGCTCGCTGGGGGCGCTGCTGCTCGACCCGAACGCGCTCACGGCAGGGGCGTCGGGGGCGGTGTTCGGGCTGGGTGGGGCGGTGGTGGTGGCGGAGCGGGCGTCTCGGTTCAACCGGCAGGACTCGGGCGTGCTCGGGTTCCTGCTCATCAACATCGTCATCTCGCTGACGATCCCGGGGATCTCGCTGGGCGGGCACGTGGGCGGCCTGATCCTGGGAGCGCTGGCGGCGGGGGCGCTGTGGGGGTTCCGGAACTGGCCGGCCTACGTGCGGCTGGCGGCGGCGTCGTACCCGCTGCGCTTCCTGCCCGAGCTCGTCGTGGTCGCGCTGGGGGCGGGGACGGTGTGGCTGACGTTGACCGCGGTCGCGCCGCGGTGGAACAACCCGCTGTTCTGAGGCCGCTCGCCTCCAGCGGGCGCTACTGTACGATAACCATCCCTCCGACCCCTTAACACTCAGTCCGGGAGCAGGCATCGGCATGGCCATCGACCGCATCATCCGCGTGGACATGACCACGGGCGACGTGACCGACGAGCCCGCGCCCGAGGCGTACGCGCGGCTCGGCGGTCGCGCCCTCACCTCAAGGATGCTGCTGGAGGAGACCGATGCCCGCATCCACCCCCTGAGCGAGGCGGCGAAGC
>DAOUID010000055.1:0-7164 GCA_034428315.1 Dehalococcoidia bacterium | reverse complement strand
GAGCACGTCCTGAAGGCCGTTTACGTCCATCGCCTCGTAGAGGCAGTCGTCGCGGGTCTGGCGCATGAGGGGGTGGTCGGGGAGGGAGAGGGGCTCGTCGAGGCGCTCCTGGCAGCCGACCTGGGCGGGGAAGACGGCGGCCATGAGGTCGTCGCCACGCATGCGCTGGAGGAAGGGGGGGACGCGCTTGCCGTTCCGCTGGCGGGCGATGGCGAGCGCCCGGGAGGCGTTCCAGCGCCAGCGAGTGGGGAAGAGGGGGATGTAGAAGATGGACTTCTCCACGAGGGTGGCGGCGTTGCGGGGGTTCACCCAGCCGAAGGCCTCGGCGAGGGGCCAGGAGTGCTGGGGGCCGGCGGAGAGGAGGATGGCGTCGTCGTTGGCGGCGGCCTGGAGCTCGAAATCGAAGGTGGTGCAGAACTGCTTGCGGAGGGCGAGTCCCCAGGCGCGGTTGACGCGCGCGCCGAAGGGCGCGTGGACGACAAGCTGCATGCCGCCGGCGTCATCGAAGAAGCGTTCGAAGACGACATCGGTGTCGGAAGGGACGACGCCGAGGCCGTCGCGGGTGGCGCGAACGTAGTCGACCATCTGGCGGGCGCCGTTCTCGACCAGGCGGCACTCTTCCTGGAGGCGGGCGACGAGCGCTTCGGGCTCGTCGAGCCCGTCCGCGATCTCGCGGCGGAGGCGGCCGGCTTCCTCGGAGAGCTCGATGGTGCGGCCGGGCGCCTCGCCCAGCCAGAAGGGGACGGTCGGGGGAGCGCCGTGGGCGTCGATGACGCGCACGGTGCTCTGCTCGACGCGGGTGATGCGCCAGGAGGTGGAGCCGAGGAGGAAGATGTCACCGGCGGCGCTCTCCATGGCGAAGTCCTCGTTGACGGTGCCGACGGGGATGTCCTCGGGCTCGGCGACGACGCGGTAGTCGCCCATCTCGGGGATGACGCCGCCGTTGTTGAGGGCGGCGAGGCGAGCCCCCCGGCGGCCCCGCACGATGCCGTTGATTCGGTCGCGGTGGATGAGGGGGGCGGCGGCCCCGGGGCCGTCGCCGATTCCGGTGGCCAGCATGGTGACGATCTCGTCGAAGGGCTCGCGCTCGAGGTCGGCGAAGGGGGCCGCTTCCTGGACGAGGTCGTAGAGGGCGTCCTCGGTCCAGGGCTCACAGGCGGTCTCGGCCACGATCTGTTGGGCAAGCACGTCGAGGGGAGCAGTGAGGGGATTAATCCTGTCGAGGCGCCCCGCCGTCACGGCCCGGACGAGGGCAGAACACTCCAGGAGCTCGTCGCGGGTGGTGGGGAAGAGTCGGCCGTGGGGACGCAGGCCGAGGGCGTGGCCGGAGCGCCCGATACGCTGGAGCAGGGTGGCGATGCTGCGGGGCGAGCCAACCTGGCAGACAAGATCGATGGCGCCGATGTCGATGCCGAGCTCGAGGGAGGCGGTGGCGACGAGGGCGCGCAGCTCGCCGGCCTTCAGGCGCTGCTCCACGTGCAGGCGGCGCTCCTTCGCGATGCTGCCGTGGTGGCTGGCGACGGCGTCCTCGCCGAGGCGCTCTGCGAGCTCCTTGGCGACACGCTCGGAAAGGGCGCGCGTGTTCACGAAGATGAGGGTGGTGCGGTGCTCGCCGATAAGCTCGGCGAGGCGGCTGAAGATGTCGCCCCACTGCTCGCGCGGGGGCACGGCCTCGAGGTCGCTGGGAGGCGTCTCGACATGGAGCTCGATGTCGCGCTGGTGCCCCCGGTCGACGATGGTCGCTTCGCGCCCGGCGCCGGCGAGGAAGCGGGCGATCAGCTCGATGGGGCGCTGGGTGGCGGAGAGGCCGATGCGGACGGGCGGGGTCGCGGCAAGCCGGTCGAGACGGGCAAGGGTGAGGGTGAGGTGGCTGCCGCGACGGTCGCGGGCGAGGGCGTGGATCTCGTCGACGATGACGGTGCGGACGCCGCGCAGGTTCTCGCGGCTGCGCTGGGCGGTGACGAGGAGGAAGAGGGACTCGGGGGTGGTGACGAGGATGTGGGGCGGGCGGCGGACCATGGTCTGGCGGGCGGAGGGGGGCGTGTCCCCGGTACGGACGGCGCTGGTGATGGGGGGCAGGTCGTAGCCCATCTCCTTCGCGAGGGCGCGGATCTCGGCAAGGGGCTCCTCGAGGTTGCGCTGGATGTCGTTGCTGAGGGCCTTGAGGGGCGAGACGTAGACGATGCGGGTGGCATCCTCAAGCTCGCCGGCCTCGGCCTCGCGGATGAGCTGGTCGATGCCAACGAGGAAGGCGGCGAGCGTCTTGCCGGAGCCGGTGGGGGCGGCGATGAGGGTCGTCTCGCCGGCATGGATGCGGGGCCAGCCCTCAGCCTGGGCGTCGGTGGGGTGGGCGAAGCGGGACTCGAACCACGCGCGCACGACGGGGTGGAAGGCCGCAAGGGGGTCGCCGGCGGGTGGTGGTGGGGTGGCGGCGGGGTCGCGCTCGAACATCCGTGCGGGTGATAGTAGCGGACGGAACGACTTTCCGCTCGGACGAGGCGACGACGCTAGGCGTTCCGCCCGCGAGGACCCTGCAGGCGAACAGTGAGGGCGCTCCTGGATTCGAGAGCGGAGCGTACAAGCGGACCCGCCGCGCTCCAGAGCGAGGTGGCAACCCAGGCAACCACTACCCAGTCCACGAGCCGCACTCCCCTGCGACCCCGCCTGGGCCCACCTTACGTCACAACCACCTATTGGCCAACGCGCATGATCAGATCACGGAGCCGCTGGACCCCCGGGGGCAGCGGACAGCGCCTCCGGTGAGGGGCCAGCGCAGGCGGGCGAGAGGTCAGGCCGAGGGTTCTTCGAAGAGCTGGAAGAGGACGCCGTTGGTATCACGGGGCGAGAGGAAGACGTTGCGCTTCCAGTGTTCGCCACCCACCCCGCCGGGTGGCTCGATGCCCTCGGCGGCGAGGGCATCGAGGGCGCGATCGAGGGACTCAACCTCGCACGAGACGTGGTGCAGCCCCTTCCCGCGGTTCGCGAGGAAGTCCTGAAGGAAGCCCTCGTCCCCAAGGGGCTCGAGGATCTCGAGCGTGAGCTCGGTGTTGGGGATGCGCATGAGGCAGCCCTTGTAGCCCTGGTCGGGCACGTCCCAGCGCCTCTCAACCTCCATGCCGAAGACCCGCTCCTGCCAGGCGGCCTGCGCCTCGAGATCGGGGGAGGCGAGGGAGACGTGGTCGAGGCGGCGGAAGCCGACGGCGCCAGCGACACCGGTCGTTCCGTTCACGGCCTGGCCGCTCTTGGGCTGGTAGAGCTGCCAGAGGACGCCGCCGCTGTCGCGGGGGTGGATGTAGGCCATCCACCACATGGTGTCCTCGCTGATGCCGCCGAAGGGGGTGACGCCCAGGCGTTCGAGCTCGGCCACGGCTTCCTCGATGTCGGGAACCTGCACGGTGAGGTGGTGGAGGCCGGGGCCGCGCTGGTCGAGGAAGCGCTGCACGAAGCTCTCGGGACCGTCGGGCTGGAGGAGCTCCCACTCGATCTTCGTGTTGCGGATGCGGGTGACGCAGCCCTCGAAGGGGGTTCCGGGGTGGGGGGTGAAGCGACGGAGGTAGCGAAAGCCGAAGAGGCGCTCGAAGTGTTCGCGCTGCTCGCGCCAGTCGTGGGTGGCCATGCTGATATGATCGAAGCGAGTGAGGGTAAGCACGGAGCCCCCGGGGGGAAGAAGTGTGGGGCGGTATGGTAGGAAGGCAGGAGCCGCCGGGCAACGATGGCAGCAGAGAGCGCCACGATCGTGGCGAACCCCCGGGCTCGAGGGATGCGCCGCTTCGACAGGGAGGAGGCGCTGCGGCGCCTTGAGGCGAAGGGCTTCGAGGCTCGCCTCGAGTTGCCCGACTCGCCGGCGGGGACGGCGGCGGCGGCGCGAGAGGCGGCGGAGCGGGGGGACGCCCTCGTGTTCGTGCTGGGCGGCGACGGGACGGTGCGGCTGGCGGCGGGGGAGCTGGCGGGGTCGGAGTCCGCGCTGGCGGTGCTGCCGGGAGGGACCGCGAACGTCTGGGCGAAGGAAGCGGGCATCTCGCGCAACCTCCTGAAGGCACTGGACGCACACCTCGACGGCCAGCGAGTAGCGATGGACCTGGGGCGAGCGAACGGGGAGCCGTTCCTGCTCATGGCGGGTATCGGCTGGGACGCCGAGATCGCGGCCACCGTGACCCCGGCGCTGAAGCGGCGCCTGGGGGTGCTGGCGTACGTGCTCCACGGCATCCCCATGCTTCACCGGCTACGGACGGCCAACCTTGCCTGGGAAGCGGAGGACGCATCGGCAGTGGAAGGCGTGGGTTTGGTGGTCGTGAGCAACACGCGGCTCTACGGCGGCATCCTGACGTTCTCGCCGGAGGCAAGCGCGCTCGACGGGCAACTGGATGCCTGCATCTTCATGCCCGGGAACGCAGCGGACGCGCTCCGGCAGGCGCTGAAGGTGGTCGCGCGCCGTCACCCCGGCGACGCGGGCGTGCGGGAGCTGCGAACGCCGCGGTTCGAAATAACGACGCCGGGAATCCCCGTGCAGCTCGACGGCGACGTGGTCGGGGAGACACCGGTCGCGCTTACGGTTGAGCAGGGAGCGATCACGATGAGCGTGCCCGCGGGGCCGCTCACGCCGGTGCTACGGGCGTAGGGGGTCTACTCGCCCTCGAAGCGGCCGATGGCTCCGCCCGTGACGACGAAGCGGCCGGTCGCGCTGGTGAGGACATCGCGCACACGGTCGGGGTCAGCCGTGGTGACGATGACCTGCTGGAAGATCTCGAAGGACTCGAGGACTCCCCGGCGGCGCTGCTCATCGAGCTCGCTGAGGACATCGTCGAGGAGGACGACGGGCTCATCGCCGAGGCAGGTCTGGAGGTAGGCGGCCTCGGCGAAACGAAGGGAGAGGGCGGCGGTGCGGAGCTGGGCGCGGGACGCAAAGGAGGCGGCGGGGAGACCCTCGATGAGCACCTCCACATCGTCGCGGTGGGGACCGAAGAGGGTGACGCCAGCGCCGATCTCGCGGGGGCGGCCGTCGTTGAGGGCCTGCAGCATGCGGCTGGTCCACTCCGCCTCGTCGATGGGGAGGTCGTCTTCGACGGCATCGCCGAGCGCGGGCTTGTAGGTGAGGTTGATGGTCTCGACATCGTCGCTCAGGCGGCCCATCTGCTCACAGGCGTAGGGCATGAGCAGGCCGAGGGCATCAGCCCGGCCCTTCATGATGATGCCGCCTGCATGGGAGAGTTCCTGATTCCAGAAGCCGAGCTCGCTTGGGGCGGCATCGCGAGCCTGGATGCGCTTGAGGAGGCCGTTCCGCTGCTGCAGGACGCGCTGGTAGCGCTGCATCGCGCGCAGGTACCCGCGATCGACCTGGGAGGCCATCATGTCGAGGTAGCGGCGGCGGAGGATGGGAGGGCCGGCGACGACCTCGATGTCGAGGGTCGTGAAGAGCACGGCGGCGAGCTCCCCGACGGCGTCGGAGGTGCGCTTGGGGAGGCCGTTCACGCGGACGCGCTTGCCCGCGCGCTGGCTCTCGCCGCTGCGCCCAACAACGGCAACCTCGAGGTTGAGGCGGCCGGCGGCGCGCTGCACCTCGGTCTGGAGGCGGGCGACGGGAAACTCGGAATCGAAGACATCGCGCCGGACGAGGTCGGAGTCGCTGCTGGCGCGGCTGGAGCGGAGGGTGGAGAGGAGGTAGATGGCCTCGAGCAGGTTGCTCTTGCCCTGCGCGTTCTCGCCGACAAAGAGGTTGAGGCCACGGTCGAGGGGCAGGTCGACCTCGGCATAGTTTCGGAAGTTGGTGAGGTTGAGGTTCGTTATGTACACGACGTGCCTGTCGTCGTCCCCGGGGGGCGCGAGATGGTCAAGTATAGGGGGCTTTACGTTATGGGTTTATGTTCCATCCGTTGTGAGGATGGGGGCCTCTAACTGTTCACTCGCCTACGCATTCGCCTTGTGGGGGGGTAAGGAGCTTCCTATAATCCCGGCCAACAAGAACAAGCGAGTAGACGGATGAAGGTTCAAGTCCTGCAGGAGAACCTCCAGCGGGGGCTCGCGATCGTGGGGCGGGCTGTCGCCACGCGATCGACGTTGCCCATCACCTCGAACGTCCTGATGGCGACGGACGGAGGCCGGCTGCGCCTTTCGGCCACCGATCTCGATATCTCCATCAGCACCTGGATCGGGGCAAAGATAGAGGAGGAGGGGGCAACGACAATTCCGGCCCGGCTAATCACCGACTTCGTCAGCCAGTTGCCCCCGGCGACCGTCTCGATCGAGGTCCCGGAGCGCACGCGGCAGGCGAAGCTGGAGTGCGCCCGCACGGAGTCGACCATCAACACCATGGACGCCGAGGACTTCCCCCGGATCGCCACGATCGAGGAAGGCCCTTCAATCGAGCTGGGCGCGGCGACCCTGCGACGCACGATCGACCGGGTGGAGTTCGCCGCTGCGACAGACGACTCGCGGCCGGTGATCACGGGCGTGAGCGTTAAGGGCGAGGAGAGCAAGCTGACCTTCGCGGCCTCGGACGGGTTCCGGCTGGCGGTCTCGGACATCGAGCTGGGCGCCAAGCAAGCGTTTCCGGTGACGGAGCTCAACCTCATCGTGCCGGCGCGGGCTCTGCGCGAGGTCGGCCGCCTGATCGGCGACGGGGCGGCGCCGGTGGAGCTGCGCGTCAACGACAAGCAGACGCAGGTGCAGTTCTCGATGACGGACGTGGAGCTGGTGGCGCAGCTCATCCAGGGGACGTTCCCGAACTACAACCAGCTGATCCCGGGCGAGTACAACACGGCGACGGTGGTGGACGTGGACGACTTCATGCGGGGGGCGCGTATCGCCGCCATCTTCGCGCGGGACGGGAGCGGCATCGTGCGGTTGCAGGTGCAGCCGGCGGGCGACGGCTCCTCGGGAAAGCTGACCATCAGCGCACGCGCCGACGAGGTGGGCGACAACGAGGGCGAGATCGACGTGAAGGTGGATGGCGAGGCGGCGAAGATCGCGTTCAACAGCCGTTACCTGGCGGATGTCCTGGGCGTGCTGGACGGCGAGGTCCGGCTGGAGACGACAAGCCCCTCAAGTCAGGGCGTGTTTCGCCCGGCGGAGGAAGACGGCTACGTGCACGTCGTCATGCCGATGTTTGTTCAATGGTGATAAACTTTCGTCAGAATCTGCGCATTCCGGGGGACAATCGGGAGATTC
>DAOUID010000054.1:0-14465 GCA_034428315.1 Dehalococcoidia bacterium | reverse complement strand
CGCTCGGCGCCGGCCTTCGCTGATTCGAGCGCCTCCTCGCTGTACGTGACCGGGCTGCGGTAGTGGCTCGTGACGATGAACATGCGCAGGGCGTCGGTCCCGTAGCGGTCCAGCACCTCGTCGATGCCGATGATGTTCCCCACCGACTTCGACATCTTCTCCTCGCCCAGCTGCAGCAGGGCGTTGTGCATCCAGAAGCCGGCGAACGGCTCCCTGCCCGTGAACGACTCGCTCTGCGCGATCTCGTTCTCGTGGTGCGGGAAGATCAGGTCCGCCCCGCCCCCGTGGATGTCGATCTGCTCGCCGAGGGCGCCCACCGCCATCGCCGAGCACTCGATGTGCCAGCCCGGCCGGCCCGGCCCCCAGGGACTGTCCCAGTGCGGCTCGCCCGGCTTCGCTCCCTTCCAGAGCGCGAAGTCGAGGGGATCGTCCTTCAGCTCGCTCAGGTCCACGCGGGCGCCGCTGCGGAGGTCGTCCACGTCCCGCTTCGAGAGCTTCCCGTAGTCCGCCTTCTCGCGAACGCGGTAGTAGACGTCGCCGCCCGACTCGTAGGCGACGCCCTTCGCCACCAGCCCCTCGATGAAGCCGATGATGTTCGGGATCTCCTCCGTCGCGCGCGGATACTCGGTTGCCGGCAGCACGTTCAGGCGCGTGAGCTGCCCCATGTACGCCTCGGAGAAGCGCTCCGCCAGCTCCGCCACCGTCGCCCCCGTCTCGTGCGAGCGCTCGATCAGCTTGTCGTCGATATCGGTGAAGTTCTGGATGTGGCGCACGGCGTACCCCTGCCACTCGAGGTAGCGGCGCAGCACGTCGAACACGATCGAGAAGAGCGCGTGGCCCAGGTGGGCCTCGCTGTAGGGCGTCACGCCGCAGACGTAGAGGCGAACCTCGTTCGCGATGGGCTCGAGGTCCCGCTTCTCGCCGGTCAGGGTGTCTCGCAGCTTCAGCATGGTCAGCCGCGCGGGGGCGCTTCCGCTCGCGAGCGCTCCTCGGGGTGGTGGTCGTCGTGCAGCCCGCCCACGTGGTCCTCGAGGTGCGCGAGCAGCTCGCGCAACTCGTCCACGCGCTCATCGAGCTGGTTCAGGCGATCCCACTCGGGGTCGGGCAAGCGCTGCATCACGCCGTTCGAGTCGTCGTGGAAGGCCACGATGTGGCCCGGCACGCCCACGATCGTGGCCTGGGCGGGCACGTTCGTGATCACGACCGAGCCCGCGCCGATGCGTGCATTCTCGCCGATCTCGACCGCTCCGATCACCTTCGCCCCCGCGCCCACGACGTTGTTGCCCACGAGCGTGGGGTGCCGCTTCGTGCGGCGCGTGCTCGTGCCGCCCAGCGTGACCCCCTGGTAGATGGTCACGTCGGGCCCGATCTCCGTCGTCTCGCCGATGACGATGCCCATGCCGTGGTCGATCACGAAGCGCGGGCCGATGGTCGCCCCCGGGTGGATCTCGATGCCGGTGATGAAGCGCACGAACTGCATGATGCCGCGCGGGATGAACGGCAGGCCGCGCCGGTGGAGGGCGTACGCGAGCCGGTGGGCGATCCGCGCGTGAAAGCCGGGATAGAAGAGGACGACCTCGGTCGCGCTCGTGGCCGCCGGGTCGCGTTCCATCGTTGCGCGGATGTCGTCGCGGATCTCGCTAAGCACGGACATGGGGTTCGCTACCTCTCGGGACTGGGCGGTGTGGACTGCTGTCGGGGACCGCTAAACGCGGGACCCCGCCATACAGGTGCAGCGTCGCTGCATGCCGTCCGAGGAGTGCGTCATGGCTGTCGAGCTTACGTCAATGAAGGCAAAGGGGGAACGCGATGGCTAGAGGAGGCGGGGCTGGCCGTGGTCCCCGGTATCCTCGTCCTCGGGCTCGAACTCACGCATGACGTCCGCGTCGATCACCCCCTCGTCGATGCCGCGGAGCACGACATAGGGGCGAAGCAGGGGGTCGGAGAAGCGATAGCGCTTGCGGCGAGCTTCCCCTGTCTCCTGCAGCACTTCGCCCCTTGCGGTGGTGGAGAACTGCCGGAGGTGGCGTACGAACTGAGGAAATTTGTAGGCCCTGCCCGTAACACGCTCCAGCGGGGCGCGAATGTCAGCTGGGGCGAAGAACCCGAGGTCATCTCCCTTGGTGAGCGCGCACGCGAGTAGCACTTCCGCAAAGAGCGTGTTCTTCCTTGGGCTCTCGGTGGCCTGTCGATAGGCCAGCCCGATGCTCTCTTGTGCGTGCTCAACGGCCATTGTCACTGCCCGGGAGACATCCTCCACGTTGACCGTCAGACTCTCGCGGTCCGCCGCCGCGTAGCCAGCCTCCTGCCCGATGCGGTGGGCATAGTGCGGCAAGCCCTGTGAAAGGCGAGCCATCTGCTCGAAGATCAGGGGGCTGGCGGTGACCCCTGCTGCGTCATAGCCGGTCTCGATGATGGTGCGCAGCTCTGCTTTCGACATCCGTGGCAGCCGCACCTGGATCGTGGCGCGGGCGATCGAGGCGTGCTCTTCGATCAGGTCGTCGATGGTGTCGGCCACGCCGACGAGAATGAGCGTCGCGGGCGCGAGGTAGTCGGAGAGCGTCTTGATCAGGCTCGCGAACTGCTGAACCGTTTCCTTGTCGTCGACTTGATCGAACTCGTCGATCACGATGATGAACAGGTCCTCCAGGAAGCTGAAGAGGCGACGCAGGTGGTGGGGTGTGGCGGCGTCGTGTGTGACCTCGGCGAAGAGATCGTCCCAGGCCTCACCACTTGGCAGGGCGCGCCCACGCTTGCCGTATTCATCACTGAGCATGTCCGCAATGTTTGCCCAGATGGCGGCGAACGAGTCGGAAGGCTCGCAGTTGTATCGGATTGCGATGATGCCCTCCGTCCTGCGCGCGAAGCTCACCCAGAACTCATGTGCGAGGCTGGCGAGTGAGGTTTTCCCAACGCCCCGCTCGCCGAACAGAATCACGTGCTGCCCCACCTGGCTTACTGCCGAGAGGACGTGGGTGATCTCACGACTCCTTCCCTTGAAGAAGTCTGGGTCGCTCACAGGGCTCGAGGGATTGAAGGCCGTCGTCAATTCCACCCGGGCTCTAATGGCATCCACCTGCGTTTGGACATCGTTCGCCCTGTCTTCGCTCGCCACGACTGCCAGTTTACAGGCGAGAAGTGTTACTACAAGGCGTTCAACTGCTACTAAGGGACCGTTCGCCTGGCGTAGTGTTGCGTTCGCCCTGCACTCGCCCCCTACCCCAGCCGCGCCGCCACCCGGTCGAGGATCGCGTGCGCGACGGCGTACTTGCTCAACAGCGGCAGCCGTTCCGCCTCGCCGTCGCGGTGGAAGATGGTGACCTCGTTCGTCTCCGTGCCGAAACCGCTGCCCGCCGCCGTCACGTCGTTCGCAACGATCAGGTCGGCGCGCTTGGCCGTGAGCTTGGCCGTGGCGTTCTCGCGCAGGTTCTCCGTCTCGGCGGCGAAGGCCACCCGCACCCCGCCCCCCGGCAGCGTCGAGATGATGTCCGGCGTCTCCGTGAGCTCCAGCGTCATGTCGTCTTCGCTCAGGTCCGCCTTCTTGATCTTCTGGCCGGCGGCCTCGAGGGGCCGGAAGTCGGCCGGCGCGGCCGCCATCAGCAGGGCGTCGCAGCGCTCCGTAAGCGGCTCCAGCGCGCCCAGCATCTCCTCGACCGTCTTGACGTCGATCCGCTCGACCCCGTACGGCGTCGTCAGCGGCGAGGGCCCCGTCACCAGGGAGACCCGCGCCCCCCGGTCTCTCGCGGCGGCCGCGATGGAGAAGCCCATGCGTCCGCTCGAGCGGTTGCCGATGTAGCGCACCGGGTCCAGCGGCTCCTGCGTGCCCCCGGCCGTGACGATGACGGAGCGCCCGCAGAGATCCCCTTCGCGGCACCCGATGGCGGCGCGCACCGCCCCCAGGATCGCGGGCGTCTCGGCGAGCCGCCCCGCTCCCCAGCGTCCGCTGGCGAGGCGGCCTTCCGCCGGCCCCACGACCTCCACCCCGCGCTCCACCAGCGCAGCGACGTTCGCCTTCACCGCGGCGTTCCCCCACATCTGCGAGTCCATGGCGGGCGCGACGATGATTGGGGCCGTCGTCGCCAGGGCCGTCAGCGTCACCATGTCGCCGCCGCCGCCGTACGCCAGCCGCGCCAGGCAGTCGGCCGTGGCCGGCGCGATCAGGAAGGCGTCGACCCGGCGCGCGACCTCCACGTGGGCCTCCGCCTCCCCCGTCTCGAACATGTCGACGATGGCTTCGTGGCCCGTGAGGGACTGGAACGTGAGTGGCGCGATGAAGCGGGTGGCCGCCTCCGTCATCAGCACCTCGACGCCCGCGCCGGCCTGCCGCAGCTTGCTTGAGAGGTCGGCGGCCTTGTAGGCGGAGATGCTGCCCGTAACGCCGAGGGCGATGGTTCGCCCGTCGAGCGGGCGCTCGCGGAAGGTTCCGGGTGTCTCAGCCGGCGTTGCGGTCATAGATGAGGCGCAGCCCCTGCAGTGTGAGATTCTGATCCACGGTGTCGAGCACGTCGGTTTCGGCGGCGATCTCGCTCGCCCAGCCGCCCGTGCCGATGACGGTGGCGCCGCCGCCCAGCTCCTCCTGGAAGCGCGCCACCATGCCCTCCACCAGCCCCACGTAGCCGAGCAGGATGCCCGATTGCAGGGCGTGCGTGGTATTCCGTCCGATGGCCGCGGGCGGCCGCTCCAGCTGCACGCGCGAGAGCATCGCCGCGCGGCTGAAGAGCGTCTCGCTGGCGATGCCGATGCCCGGCGCGATCGCCCCGCCCAGGTAGTCGCCGTCCGCGTTGACGGCGTCGAAGACCGTGGCCGTGCCGAAGTCCACGACGATGGCCGGGGCGCCGTACAGCTCGATCGCCGCCACCGCATCGACGATGCGGTCCGCGCCGACCTGGCGCGGGTTGTCGTAGAGGATGCGCACGCCCGTGCGCAGCCCGTGCCCGACGACCACGGCGTCTTCGCCGAAGTAGCGCGCGCACACGCGCTGGAAGGTCGAGAGCAGGGGTGGAACGGCGCAGCCGATGATGCAGGCGTCGACCGACTCGGCCGTCAGGTCGCTGGTGGCGAGCAGGTTCAGCATCAGGACGCCGTACTCGTCGGCCGAGCGCTCCGCTTCCACCCCGACCCGCCACGTCGCGGCCAGGTCGTCACCCGCGAACAGTCCCATATGGACCGAAGTGTTGCCGATGTCGAGGGCGAGAAGCATGTCGCCGCCGCTCTGGGCTCCAGGGAGTCCCGTGCTGGCTTAAGCCTAGGCGTGGCCCCGACGTACACACAACAGGAAGCGGCTACACTTACCCCATGACCACGACCCTTTCGCGCGTCCGCGAGCAGGCCGAGGCAGCCCGCGCTGCGTCGAAGCGCCTCGCCGTCGCCTCGACCGACGCCAAGAACGCGGCGCTCGAGCGCATCGCCGTGCTCCTGATCGAGCGCGAAGGCGCGATCCTCGCGGAGAACGCGAAGGATCTCGCGGCGGGCCGCGAGGCGGGGCTCGACGACTACTTCCTGGAGCGCCTCACGCTTACCCCCGCACGCATCGCCGGCATGGCCGCCGACACGCGCCACATCGCCTCCCTGCCAGACCCCGTCGGCGAGACGATCGACGCGCGCACTCTCCCCAACGGCCTCCAGGTCTCGCGCAAGCGCGTGCCCCTGGGCGTCGTCGCCTGCATCTACGAGTCGCGCCCCAACGTGACCATCGACATCGCCACCCTCTGCCTCAAGAGCGGGAACGCGGCCGTCCTCCGGGGCGGCAAGGAGGCCGTGCACAGCAACGCCGTGCTCGGCGACCTGCTGAACGACGCCCTCGCAGGCTCCGACCTCCCCGCCGCCGCCGCCCAGGTCGTCCGTGACCCCGATCGCGCCCATATCGACGAGCTGCTGAGCATGCACGACGTCGTCGACCTGATGGTGCCTCGCGGCGGCGCCGGCCTCATCGACTACGTGCGCCAGAACGCGACGATGCCCGTCGTCGCACACGGCGAGGCCGTCTCCCACACCTACGTTGATGCCGAGGCCGACCTGGCGATGGCGCTCGAGGTGGTCGACAACGCGAAGACCCGGCGCTTCAGCATCTGCAACGCGCTCGACACGCTGCTCGTGCACGAGGCGGTGGCGCCCGACTTGCTGCGCTCCCTCGGCGAGCGCTGGGCCGGGACCGTCACCGTCCTCGGCGACGACGACTCGCTCCCCCTGCTCGCCGGGTTGAACGTCCCCGGCCTGAGCGTCGAGCCCGCGGGCCCGGACGACTGGGACGCGGAGCACCTCGCCCTGCGCGCGGGGGTGCGCGTCGTCCGCTCGATGGAAGAGGCGCTCGCGCACATCGAGGCGCACGGCAGCAGGCACAGCGAGGCGATCATCACGGACAGCTACGAGAACGCCATGCGTTTCACCTCCGAGGTGGATGCCGCCGTGGTCTACGTGAACGCGAGCACGCAGTTCACCGACGGCGCCCAGTTCGGGCTCGGCGCGGAGATCGGCATCTCCACGCAGAAGATGCACGCCCGCGGGCCGATGGGCCTCGTCGAGCTCACCAGCTACAAGTGGATGGTCCTCGGCGCGGGGCACGTGCGGCCCCTGTGAGCCGGTTACTCCCCGGACAGCGCTTGAAGAACAGGAAGGATTGGCCGTGATCAGCTTCGACCGCGAGGTGCGGACCCCGCACTCCGAGACTTACACCATCCTGGACGACGGCGAGATCGTCGGACGCGTGGACCTCCACCTCCAGGGCCCCAACATCCACGCCACCCTCTGCACCACCCCCGACGCCAGCGACGACCGTGTCCGCGAGCTGATCGACGCCGTCGACGAGCAACTCGCGATGACCGCAGACCCCTTCCGCGAGGACTTCATCGTCACGGTCTGGAAGGGCGTCCTCGCCGGCGTCTACGGTGACGCCGAAGCCGGCGACGACACCATCAACCTCGGGGAGATCCGCGAGAGCTAGCCGCCCGCCGCCTCGTGCGAGCCCTTTCCCGACTCGGAGGGCTCAGGCAGCTCGCCACGCTCGGCAAGCTTCAGGTAGTGGCTCTTCCGGCCTTCCCAAGCGAGGGCGGTGTGGTACGACAGGAGGACCTCGCCGTCTTCGGCCACCCTCATGGGAAATTGCTCCCTCCAAACGTGGTCACCCTCCCGATAGACCACGAGTTCCTCCACCGTCTCTTGGGTGCAACCGCATGACGTCGATGTAGGTTCCGGGAGCTCTCCCCGCTCAGCCAGCTTGATGTAGTGCTTCTGCCGTTCCTCCACCCTGATCGCGGTCTCGACCTCAAGGGCGACCTCCCCGTCCTCGTAGACAACGACCGGAAACTCCTCCTCCCACACGGAAGTGCCCTCCCGGTAGACCGGCACGGGTTCCATCCTCGTAGCAACTTGCTTGATCTCAGCCATCTCTGGACATCCAGTACGCCGTCACGACCAGCATAGGCGACTTCTCGTAGTTTAGGCGCACAGCCATGCGTCTTCCGCTCCCGGACCGGCAGACCACTTCGCAGACCGGGCCCCGCTCGTCCCTTGCCCCGCGGTCGTCGAAGGTGATGGCGAGTGCTCCCTCGCGCAGGCTCCGGCGGATCTCGTCAGGACGTGGTCTATCGTCTTGCCCTGTCCGTTCGGTGGAATAGTGCCTCGAGATCGAGACACCTGGCTGTCTCGCCGCGGCCACGATCGCTTCCAGGTCGGCCGGCATGGCGAGGGGAGGCCTACGGCAGCGGGACGAGACTCCAGGCGCTCACCTCGATCAGCGCCGACGCCGCGCGATCCGTGGCCTCGAAGACCGGCTGCGGGTACACGCCGATAAAGAGCACGCCCAGCAGCAACAGTCCCGCCAGGGCGCCCAGCAGGGGCGCCGGCCGGAACCGCGTCTGCCCCTCGGGCGGATCGAACAGGTACATCTGTCGCATAACCATGAGGTAGTAGTAGAGGCTTACAAAGCTGTTCGCCGCCGCCAGTCCCACCAGCCACAGCAGCCCGTTCGAGGTGCTCGCCTGGAACAGCAGCAGCTTCGTCGCGAAGCCCGCGAAGAACGGCAGGCCTGCGAACGAGAAGAGCGAGGCCGTGATCACGAGCGCGAGGAAGGGCTGCGTCTCCGCCAGCCCCCGCAGCCCCGCGATGCTGTCGTCGCCCGTGCGGTTGTAGTGCGCCGTGAGCGCCGCGAACAGCGCCAGCGTCGAGGCCGTGTAGCCGACGATGTGCAGGAGCAGCGCGCTCGAGGCGCTCGCGGCCGTTTCCGCGTTGCCGTAGCCGATGGCGGCGATGGCCACGAGCATGTAGCCCACCTGCCCGATCGAGCTGTACGCGACCAGCCGCTTCAGGTTCGTCTGCTGGATGGCGATGAGGTTGCCCGCCGTCATCGTGATCGCCGCCAGCGCCGCGATCGCCGCCCGCCACTCCACCGCGTCCACCACCAGCGCCCCCGTGAACAGCCGCAGGATGAGCGCGAAGCCTGCCGCCTTCGAGGCGGTCGAGAGGAACGCCGTGATCGGCAGGGGCGCGCCCTGGTAGGCGTCGGGCGCCCACATGTGGAACGGCGCCGCCGAGACCTTGAAGCCCACGCCCGCCACGATCAGCATGATGCCGACCACGACGGCCGGGTCCGTGCCGCCGCCCCGGGCGTCCAGCGCCTCGGCGATGCCTTCGTAGCTGGTCGTTCCCGTCACCCCGTAGATGAGGCTGATGCCGTAGAGCAGCATGGCGCTGGAGAAGGCCCCCAGGAGGATGTACTTCAGGCTGGCCTCGTTGCTCAGCCGGTCCCGCTTCAGGTAGCCCACCAGGATGTAGAGCGAGAAGCTCAGTAGCTCGAGCGAGATGTAGGCCGTCAGCAGCTCGCGCGAGGCCGCCATCAGCACCATGCCCGTGCCCGCCACCAGCAACAGGCCGTAGTACTCGCCCGCCGTCGTGGTGCGGTTGCGCATGTAGTGCGCCGAGAGCAGCGCGATCGCCATCACGATGCCCGCTGCGAGGATGCGGAAGTAGGTCGTGAAGTCGTCCGTCAGCAGGACGCCCTCGAAGTCGCCGGCGCTGTCGCCGATGTAGGGGATGGCCGCGATCAGCCAGCCGAGCGCGCCCGCGGCCGTTGCGTAGGCCAGATAGTCCTTGCGGATCCTCGGCCAGATCAGCTCCACCGCGAGGATGGCCACGGCCGCGCCCACCGCCAGGTACTCGGGGATGAAGAGGGTGAAGTCGCGCATCAGCTAATCACCCCCGGAAGGCTCGTCACCGTGTTCGCCAGCCGGTCCGTAAAGGGCGACCACCAGAGGCCCATCGCCAGCATCGAGAGGATCAGCAGCGCCGCCGAGACCGTCTCGAGCGGCGAGAGGTCCTTCAGTTCCTTCCAACGGGGGTTCAGCGGCCCGAAGAAGACCACGCCGAACATGCGCAGCATGTACGCCGCCGCGATCGCCGCCGCCAGGATGGCCAGCCCGCCGAACACCGGATACGTGCGGAACGCGCCCACGAAGATGTGGAACTCCGCCGTGAACCCGGAGAGTCCCGGCAGGCCCACGTTCGCGAGGCCCGCCATCACGTAGGCGATGACCCACAAGGGCATCACCTTCGCGACACCTCCGAAGTCGCTCAGGTCCCGCGTGTGCGCCTGGTCGTAGAGCGCCCCGATGAGGAGGAAGACGAGGGCCGTCATCACGCCGTGGCTGAACATCTGCAGGGCGGCGCCGCTCACGCCCACCTCGTGCAGGGTCGCCAGGCCGATGAGCACGTAGCCCATGTGGCTGACCGAGCTGTAGCCGCTGATCAGCTTGAAGTCCCGTTGCGTCAGCGCCGCGATCGCGCCGTAGAGCGCGCCGATGGTGCCCAGCACCAGCAGCGCCGGCATCCAGAACTCCGCGCCGTCCGGCAGGAGCTGGATGCCCAGTCGGATGATGCCGAACGCGCCCAGCTTCATCAGGACGCCCGCGTGCACCATCGAAACCGACGTGGGCGCCGACATGTGGCCGTCGGGCGACCACGTGTGTAGCGGCCAGAGGCCTGCCAGCACCCCGCACCCCACCACGAAGAAGGGGAAGATGATCTTCTGCATGTCCGGGGTGATGGTCCCGTCCTGGCCCGCCGCCCAGAGGGTCGGCAGGTCGAAGCTCCCCACGCCGGCCTGGTGCACGACCGCGAAGATGCCGATCCAGATGCCAACCGAGCCGCCGACCAGCATCAGGGTCAGCTTCATCGCGCCGTATTCCTTGCGCGTCGAGCCCCAGATGCCGATGAGCAGGTAGAGAGGCACCACCGCCAGCTCGTAGAAGAAGAAGAAGAAGAACAGGTCGAGCGAGAAGAACGTGCCGTAGACGCCCGCGATCAGGACCCAGAAGAGGATGAAGAAGTCCTTCGCGCGGTACTCCAGCTTCCAGGCGATGAGCGTGCCCGCGAAGGCCACCACGCCCGTCAGCAGCGTCAGCAGCGCCGAGATGCCGTCCACGCCCAGGTGCAGGGAGATGCCGTTCTCGCCGAGGAAGCCCACGTTCTCGATCCAGGGCCAGCGGAGCTGCATCTGCAGCGGATCGCCGCTCGCCTGGTAGGCGAGGAACACGTAGACGGAGAGCCCCAGCAGGATCGCGCCGATGACGGCCGAGAAGTAGCGCGCCGTCATCTTCTGCGTGCCCGGCACGAACAGCAGCACGCCCGCCGCCAGCAGGGGCAGCGCGAGGGCGGTTACCAGCACATAGCCCTGCGCTTCGTCCATGCCCTAGCTCCCCACCGCCAGGCTGATGAGCGTGAGCGCGACCACGCCCACCGCGATCGCCAGCGCGTAGTTCGGCACCTTGCCCGTCTGCAGGTGCTTGAGCACGAACCCCGTGTAGCCCGTCATCGTCGCCGACCCATCTACGCCTGTGTCGTTCACGGCGAAGCGGTCGAACCAGCTCACGAGGTAGCTGAACCCCAGCACCACGCGGTCGATGAGGAACTGGTACAGGTCGTCGAAGTAGAACTTGCGCTGCACCATCTCGTAGACCTTCGGCTGCCATTCGGCGAGGACGGTCGAACGGTCAAGCCGGCCGTTCCAGTAGAGCCACGCGCCGCCGAACGTGCCGACCACGAACAGCACCGTGGAGAGCCCCACGAGGCCCCAGTCCACGTGGAACGCCGAGGGGTAGTGCAGGAATACGAACTCGCTGAAGCCGCCCGGGAAGCCGAGTGCGCTGCCGAAGTCGTGGAAGATGAAGAAGCCCGCCACGATCGACATGAACGCCAGGAACACGAGCGGCAGCGTCATCACGGGGCCGGCCTCGCTCGTGTGGCTTGCGACCTCCTCGTCCCGGGGCTTGCCCAGGAAGGTGCGGATGAAGAGCCGCGCCGTATAGAACGCAGTCATGATGGCGGCGATCGATAACAGGAAGAACGCCCACGTCCCCTGTCCTTCGACGGCGTGCAGGATCTCGTCCTTGCTCCAGAAACCCGCGAGCGGGAAGAGCCCCGCCAGGGCTAACGAGCCTATGAGGAAGGTGGCGGCGGTGATGGGCATCTTCCGCCATAACCCTCCCAGCTGGCCCATCTCCTGGTGGTGGTGCGTGCCGATGATGACCGCCCCCGCCCCCAGGAAGAGCAGCGCCTTGAAGAAGGCGTGCGTGAATAAATGGAACATGCCGGCGCTCGCGTACCCCGCCCCCAGGGCGACGAACATGAACCCCAGCTGGCTGACCGTGGAGTAGGCCAGCACTTTCTTGATATCGGTCTGGGCGAAGGCCACCACCCCGCTGAAGAGCGCCGTCAGCAGCCCGATGACCATGACCACCGTGAGCGCGTCCCCCGCCAGCTCGAACACGGGCAGCATGCGCGCCACCAGGTACACGCCCGCCACCACCATGGTGGCCGCGTGGATGAGGGCGCTGACCGGCGTCGGGCCCTCCATCGCGTCCGGGAGCCATACGTGGAAGGGCAGCTGCGCGCTCTTCCCCATCGCTCCCAGCAGGATGAACATCATCGTCACGAAAAGGCGCGTATCGCCGATGGCGCCGTTCTTCACGTGCTCGGTGATCTCGAGGATGTTGAAGGTGCCCGTCGCTTCCCAGAACAGGATGATGCCGATGAGCAGGCCGACGTCGCCCACGCGCGTCGTGATGAACGCCTTCTTCGCCGCCTCCACCGCCGAGCGCCGCTCCCAGTAGTGCCCGATGAGCAGGAACGAGCTCAGGCCCACCAGCTCCCAGGCCACGTAGAGCAGGAGCAGGTTGTCGGCCAGCACCAGCATCAGCATCGAGGCGACGAAGAGCTGGAGGACGGCGAAGTACCACCAGTAGCGCGGTTCGCCCTTCATGTAGCCCACGGAGAAGATGTTCACCATCAGGGCCACCGTCGTGATAACGGCCAGCATCACCATCGTGATCGGGTCCACGGCGATGCCCATGTTCAGCTCGAAGTCGCCGATCGCCGTCCACTCGATGCTGTTCAGGACGGGCCAGGCGTCCCCGCCGCCCAGGTTGAGGAAGTTCGCGAGCACCGCGAAGAAGAGCGCGAAGATGGCGGTCGCGCAGAGCACCGCCAGCCAGTCGCCCTGGCGCGGGAGGTTGCGGCCGAAGGCCGCCATCACGATGAAGGCGATGCCGGGCACGGCCGCCAGGATCCAGGCATGCTCAGCCATGGACGGCTCCCCCTACCACCGCATCGTGGCCGCCTCGTCCACGTTGGCGGTCGAACGGTTGCGGAACAGCCGGATGACGATGGCCAGCGCCAGGCCCACCTCGGCGGCGGCCACGGCGATGACGAAGACGGCGAAGATGATGCCCGTCGCCTTGTCCGGGTCGAGGTAGGCGGAGAACGCCACGAAGTTCAGGCTGACGGCGTTCAGCATCAGCTCCACGCTCATCAGCACCAGCACCGCGTTGCGGCGCGCGAGGACGCCGTAGACGCCGAGCGAGAACAGGATCCCGCTGAGGATCAGGTAGTTCTCCATCGGAACCACTAGTCCTCGTCCTCCTGCCGCGCGATCACGATCGCGCCGATGAAGGCCACGAGCAGCAGGGCCGCCGTGATCATGAAGGGCGCCCCGTAGTGCTGGAACATCTGCTCACCGATGGTCTCGATCGAGACGGCCACCGCGTTCTGGCCGGTATCCCCGGGCCAGGCCGTCGCCACGGCCACGCCGATGAGCGTCGCCATGAGCCCGCCCGCCACCAGCGCGCCGAAGGGCGCCTGCACGCCCGTCGTCGGCTCAGGGCGTCCGGCGATTCCCATGCGCGTCAACATCAGCGCCAGCAGGATGAGCACCGTCACCGCCCCGCCGTAGATCAGGAACTGCACGAGCGCGATGAACTCGATCGTGAGGAAGAGGTACATCGCCCCCACGCCCGCGAGGCTGAGGATGAGGAAGATGGCCGAGTGGATGACCGTGCGCGCGAACACCACCCCGGCCGAGACCGCCACGATGGCGACCGCGAAGATCCACCAGAGGATTTCGGTGGTCACGCGCTGCCGCCCCCTCCGCTGTCGTCCGCGGTCGGGAGCGTACCGCCGAGTTCCGTAATGGTCGCGACGATGTCTTCGGGGATGGGCTCGCCCTTCTCGACGTGCTCGCGCGCGGCGCGCTCCGCCTTCATGCGGCGTGCGCGCAGCTTGCGCGGCGAGTTCGGGTCGCCCGCCGCCCCCTCGGCAGCGGGGGCGGCGGCGGGAGCTGCTGCCGGAGCCGCGCCCGCCGGCGCCGGGTCGTTCCCCGTGATCTCCTTGTAGAGGGCGCTCTCCGTGTCGTTCAGCGTCTGCAGGAGCTCCGCCGGAACCTCCTCGCCCTTCTCAATGTGCTCGCGCGCGCCCCGCTCCGCCTTCATGCGGCGGGCGCGGACCTTGCGCGGCGAGTTCGGGTCGCCCACGTCTCCCGCGGGCGCGGCGGCCGCAGCCGGAGCGGCAGCCGCGGCGGGAGCGGGCGGGGGCGTGCCGATGGGGGGCACGGGCTCGCCCGTGATCTCCGTGTACAGCTCGCTGGCGTAGCGGCGCAGGGCGGCGATCGTCTCGTCGCTCACCTCGCCCGCTTCGCGCTCGGCGCGCGCCTCGCGCTCCGCCTTCATGCGGCGTGCGCGCAGCTTGCGCGGCGAGAGGCTGGCCACCTCGTCGTCCTCGGCGGTGGCGCCGGCGGCCGCTGTCGCGGCCTGCGCCTGCACCTCCGGCTCGCGTTCCTGGATGGCCGCCCCCAGCCCCTGCGCGATGCGCTCGGCCTGGGCCTGCTGGGCCGCCGGGCGGGCGCCCGCGAAGCCGATCTCCGGCAGCTCCTCGCCTTCGGCCTGGGCCGCGTTCCGCTCGATGTTGTCCAGCGGCCGGAAGGGGTTCTCGAGGCGCCCGTTCTTGCTCGCCTCGAGCAGGTCCTCGATGTCCTTGTGCAGGTCGCGGCGGTCGTAGGCGGAGTGCTCGTGGCCCTCCCAGGTGTTGTCCATCGCGATCGCCTCGAAGGGGCAGACCTCGATGCAGATGTTGCAGCGCATGCAGCGCGCGTAGTCGATCCAGAACTTCTCGATGATCTTGCGGCGGTCGCTCGTGCCCTCGGG
>DAOUID010000053.1:0-3807 GCA_034428315.1 Dehalococcoidia bacterium | reverse complement strand
GCATGACCGGGCAGCCATACGCCTGCGACAAGGAGGCGGTGACGCGGGGGGCGGACGAGCCGCCCAAGTACACGTGGCAGGGGCAGCCGGTGGCGCAGTTCGCCAACCTGTCCAGCTATGCGGAAAAGATGCTGGTGCACGAGAACGCGGTGGTGGCGATCCGGAAGGACATGCCGCTCGACGCGGCAGCGCTCATCGGCTGCGGAGTCACGACGGGATTCGGGGCGGCGGTGAACACGGCGAAGGTGCAGCCGGGCTCGACGGTAGCGGTCTTCGGCGTGGGGGGCGTGGGCCTGGCGGCGGTGCAGGGCTCGCTGGTGGCGGGCGCGCGCATGATCATCGCCGTGGACATGGTCGAGTCGAAGCTGGCGAAGGCGCGGGAGCTGGGCGCGACGCATGTGGTCGATGCCTCCTCGGGCGACCCGGTGGAGGCGATCCGCAACCTGACCGGAGACGGGGTTGACTACGCCTTCGAGGCAATCGGGCTGAAGGTGGCGGCGGAACAGGCGTACGAGGTGCTGCGGCGCGGGGGGACAGCCACGATCATCGGGATGATCCCGGTGGGGCAGAAGGTGGAGGTCGACGGGCGTTCGCTGCTGAGCGAGAAGAAGCTGACGGGCAGCTCGATGGGGTCCAACCGGTTCCGCGTCGATATGCCGCGCTACATCGACTTCTACATGCAGGGGCGGCTGAAGCTGGACGAGATGATCACTCGCCGCATGGGGCTGGAGGACGTGAACGAGGCGTTCCGCGCGATGAAGGCGGGCGAGGTGGCACGCTCGGTGCTGATGTTCGACTAGCGAGCGCGCCTAGGGCTCCTCGCGGGGGCGGGTGAAGCCGCCGCGGAAGCGCTCCATCAGGCCCTCGCGGGTGAAGTCGGGGGACTTGGCGTAGTCGATGATGACGCGCTCGCGATCCTCGACCATCTGGGCGGCGGCGGGGACGTCGGCGGCGATGTCGTGGGGGATGGAGATGCAGCCGTGGAGGTCGGCGTGGAGGAGGTCGCCGGGATTGACGGTGACGCCGCCGACGGTGACGGGACCGCCAACCTCGATCTGGTGGACGTAGGCGTGGGAGACGAGCACTTCCTTCGCGAGGAACTGGAAGCCGAGTTCCCGGACCTCCTCCATGTCGCGCACACCGCCGCTGGTGACGACGCCGACGCAGCCGAAGGCACGGTGGATGTTGGCGTTGACCTCGCCCCAGAAGGAGCCGACGGGCGGGTCGTCGAGGTCCTCGATGACGACGACGCGGGGGGCGGGGATGGACTCGATGTGGTCGTACCAGTCGCCGCGCTCGACGCCGACCTCGGGGTCCTGGTCGGGGGGCACGCTGGCGCGGATCTTGCAGGTGACCGCGTAGCCGACGATAGGCTCCATCTCGGGGAAGTGGCAGCGGATGTCGGGGGTCATGGCGCCGTAGTTGCGGGCGCGTACCTGGAAGGTCTCGATCGCGTTGGAGATCGCGGGGGAGGGCCAGGCTCGCAGGGCGGCGAGCTGCTCGTCGTTGAGGGGCTGCATGGGCACGGCTCCGGGTGAAGGTGCGGCAATCCTAGGGGTGGGCGGGCGGGGGCGCTACGTAGCGGGAGCGCTGAGGTCCTTCACGAACCAGGGATCGCCGCGTTCGAGGGGGCTCTCTTCGGCGTCGAAGCGCCTGCGGACAGCCGGAGCGAGGGGCTCCGGGAGGACGACCTGCAGGGTCGTCGCGCCCACCGTGGCCGCCTCCTGGGCCGCGATGGCGACAAGGTCGGCGACGTAGCCGGCGTCACCGGCCAGGATTGGCTCGGCGAAGAGGTCGGCCCAGGCCTCCGACGGGTCACGCCACTTCCAGACGTTGACCAGCACGGTGGCGGGCGGGAGCCCCGGAAGGACGACGCTGCGTCCCGAGAACGCTACGTCCGGAGGGAAGTCTGAGGCTTCGGGTGTGAGCACGGGCCGCCAGAGGTAGCGCCAACGGTAGGCGGCGGATTCGCGGTGGTCGAGCGCGCGCAGGTGCGATGCTTCGGTTTCGTAGTCGCCCGTGAGAGGGCGGGCTTCGAACGGGGGCGGGTCGATGGAATCGAGGTTGGCGATCGTGAGCCAGGCGTTTCGCCAGCGCTCCGCGTAGCCGCGGGCGGCGAGGACGTCCCAGCTTCCGCCGGAGCCGACCGGGCGGCACCAGAAGCGTTCGTAGCCGCGCTCGCGGGCGCGGGACTCGCACCAGTCGAGGATCCAGTGCTCGACCTCGGCCGAGTCGACACCCCCAGCGAGCTCCAGTATCTCGAGGTGGGCGTAGCGGCCGAAGGGCTCGGGCTCCGTCGCATACAGCACCTCGACGCTGGCGACGATGTCCTCGCCATTGCGCTCGACCACCCAGCAATCCCAGCCGAGGTCGCGGTAGGCCTGGATATGGCGCTCGCAGAAGTGCTCGTGCATCCAGGCGCCGCCGGTCGCGAACCACTCCTCGGGGGGAGGCATCGGGGGGAAGGGGCGGGCCTCCCACCCCACGGTGCAGGCTCACGAGGCCGGGGACGTCATCGGGGGTAGCGGGGTGCAGGGCGAGGCGCTCGCCGCACCGGAGGAGGTCGCGCGTCCCGGGGGGCGTCGCGCCGCTCAGACGATGCCCCGCATCCCGCCACCGGCCTGGGGGTGGTAGGCGTTCTGGAGGGATGCCTGGTCGAAGCCGTGGGGTTCCCGGCCGGTGGCGTAGTCGTAGAGGGCGGCCTTGAAGATGCCTTCCATGGCCGTGACCGAGGCCCAAGCGAGGCCGACCAGGGGGATGCCGATGGCGAGACCAAGGAGGGGGTGTACGAGGGCCAGGAGCAGGGCGGGGATGGCGGCAATGATGATCGCGCCGATGGTAAGGAGGCCGAATCCGAAGCCCGCGGTGATCTGGCGTCCCCAGGTCTGGCGAAGGAGGGATGCCGAGCGCCGCAGCGCCTCGAACGGCCCAACCCCCTCCTCGACGATGAAGGGCACGGCGAAGAACGAAGCGAGCTCCCAGGCCGCCTCGCCAAACATGGCCGCGATCTGGCCGGCGAGGCCGCCGCGGCGGCGGAGGGCGCGCAGGATGAGCATGACGACGGTCACGACGACTGCCCAGGCGAGAATCTGGGGGATACGGGCGGAAGCTGCCTTCAGCCCCGAGGTCACGTTGGGATCGCCGCCGCGCAGCCGCTCCATGGCGGCCGCCACGAGCGCGGCATTGAAGAAGATGACGATGGCGGTGGAGACGAAGGCGAGCAAGAGGCCAAGCACGAGGTCGCCGGTAGAGCCTTCGCCGCCTTCCTGCGCCAGGGCGAAGGCCCCGCTCAACAGGCCGCCCGCAAAGATGGCGCCCGCCACCGCGACGAGGGCAACGACGGACATGACGGGGAAGAGGATCAGCTCGCGGTCGAGCATGAGCACGCGCCAGCTCGTCTTCATGAGTTCGAAGGTGTGGCCGATGGTGGCGAACATGGTCAGCTCTCCTGCGGGCGTGAAGGGTACAGACTTGGGGCGAAGGGGGCGCGGCTAGTCGCGCTCGATCCAGGTGCGGCGCACGAAGAGGGACTCGCTCACGACCGTGGTTTCCCGCTCCTTGCGAGCGAGGGCGCGGGTCGAAGCCTTGTTGGCGGCGCGCTGGGCCAGCACCTTGCCGAGGATATTCGCGGTTATCTTGAGGGCCGTGCCGACGGCGATGGCGGTGGCGGCACGGCGGACGGGCGTGGGGAGGGCGGGGCGCCGGGGTTCGAGGGCGACGGTCGGGCGTGCGACGGGGAGGCGGCGGTCGCGCAGGAACATCCCGCAGTGACGGCAGTAGTTGTCAGTGGCCTCGTACGGTTCGGCG
>DAOUID010000052.1:0-2924 GCA_034428315.1 Dehalococcoidia bacterium | reverse complement strand
GGATCCTGCATGTCGTACTTCGAGCGGCGGTGGCCGGGCGTGAAGTAGAGGACCTCGCCTTCGCCCACGGGGTGGAGATACATCACGAGGCGAGGCTCGTCCTCGGGCCAGTCGTGCTCGTAGAACCCGGCGCCGCTATCCCCGGCGAAGCGCGTCTCCATGAGGGGGATGATGTCGCCGTGGTACTCGCAGAGATAGAGCTCGTCCTCGCACTGCCAGGGCTCGATGCCGGCCACGAGGGGGTGGTCCTTCGCGGACTCGGTGACAGTGATGGGGTAGGGCTCGATGGCGGGGTGGGCCAGGAACTGGCTGCCGAGCGTCTCCATGAGGATGGGGTAGTCCCGCGGGCAGTGGACACCGTCGGCCTGGAAGTCCATGACGGAGTTCGTGCCATGGAGGGCGAACCAGCGCTTGCCGCCAGCGACGAAGTCGCGCACGACTTCCTGCTGCTCGACGGTGGGGTGCACGTCGCAGGTGTAGCTGATGAGGAAGTCGGCGGCGGCAATGGCCTCGGTGTTGCTGTAGTCCTCGCCGACGCGGACGCGGACATCCTCGTCCTCATGGAGGAGCTTGAGCAGCTCGAGCCGGGCGAAGTTGATGTCGTGCCACTTGCCGCCGGTGATGAGGTAGGCGTCGATTCTGGGCATGGCAGCCTCCCTGAGTCGGTGCGCAGTGGCGAGTCGCGAAGAGTCCCGCACCGGCGTACCGGCGCGGGACTCCCGCTGTGTGTGCGTTAGAAGGCGACGCGGCGGGTGAAGCCGCCGTCGACGACGACGTTGGTGCCGGTGGTGTGGCTGGAAGCCGGACTGGCGAGGAAGGCGGCCACGTTGGCGACCTCCTGGCCGGTGCCCATCTGGCCGGCGAGGGTATCGGGCTTGGTCTTGCTGCGCAGGGGGATGCCGTTCGCGATCATCTCGAAGAACGGCGGCATGGCCTGCTCGATGTTGTGCCAGGGACCACCCTCGAAGTAGGTGGGGCCAGGCGAGACGACGTTGAAGCGGATGCCCGCGGGCGCGTGCTGCTGGGCGGCGAAGGCCGAGTAGTTCAGCAGGGCGGCCTTCATGGCGCCGTAGGCGCCGGCCGAGGTGGCCGGGGGCGGCGGGAAGGCCTCGACGGCAGCCGAGGTGCTGATGATGACCACGCTCCCGGATTCCGACTCGCTGAGGAAGGGCAGGGCGGCGTCGACGCCGTTGACCGTGCCCATCATGTCGATGGCGAAGTGCTCGTTCCAGAGCGTGCCGCCGCCACCGGCGGAGGCGTTGCTGACGTAGATGTCGACACCGCCGAGCTCGGCGGCGCTGGCCTCGACCCAGGCCTTGAGGGCATCGCCGTCGCCGACGTCGCAGGCGGCGCCGCAGACATTCGTGCCGTGGGCCTTGAGGCCCTCGACGGCGGCGTCAACGCGCTCGGCGGTGCGGGCGCAGATGGCGACATCGGCGCCTTCGGCGGCGAGAGTGTTGGCGATGAAGTTGCCGATGCCCTGGCTGGCAGCCGTGACGAGGGCTTTCTTGCCTTGCAGTCCAAGATCCATGGTGTGGGGAACCTCCCTTGTTGCTGGGTGCGACCGGGCGGATCCAGGGCCGCGGCCGCCTGTTTGGCAGGCCGCGATTCTAGAGAGTCATGCCCTACACGGAAAGTGCAGGCGGGACGGGGAGGCGCGCCTTTGTCCAGTGGGAGCGGTCCTGTACGATGCCTTGGCGCTCGGACGCCCGTGAAGGCGTCCCTATCCCGTGTGCGCGGAGGCGGCCGTGGCCAACAGCAGCCAGGCAATGGAACCAAGCGAAGAGGTCCTGAAGGACCTGCATCTCCGGATGGTGCGAATCCGCCACTTCGAGGAAGAGGCGGGGAAGCTGATGGAGCAGGGCAAGTCGCCGGGGGCGCTACACCTGTACATCGGCGAGGAAGCGGTCGCCTCCGGTGTGATGGTGCACCTGAGCGATCAGGACCAGATCACGAGCACGCATCGCGGCCACGGCCACCTGGTGGCCAAGGGCGGCGAGTTCAAGAAGATGTACGCGGAGCTGTACGGCCGCGAGACCGGCTACAACAAGGGCCGCGGCGGCAGCATGCACATCTCGAACGTGGATGCGGGCATGCTCGGCGCAAACGGCATCGTGGCGGCGGGGCCGCCCATCGCCGTGGGCGCGGCCTTCTCGAACAAGTACCTCGCCCGGATGGAAGGTCGCGACTCAATGAACGTGGCCGTCCCCTTCTTCGGCGATGGCGCGACGAACGAGGGCGCGTTCCACGAGGCAGCCAACATGGCGGCCATCTGGAAGCTGCCGGTGGTGTTCGTCTGCGAGAACAACGGCTACGGCGAGTTCACCCCGCAGGCGGAGCACCAGGCGATCAGCGATGTCGCCGACCGCGCCGCCGGGTACGGCATGCCGGGCGTCATCTGCGACGGCATGGACGCGGTTGCGGTCTGGGAAGCTGCCGGCGAGGCGATCGAACGCGCCCGCTCAGGCGGCGGCCCGACGCTGGTGGAGTGCAAGACCTACCGCTTCGTGGACCACGTGGGCCTGCGCGGCATCGGCCTGCACTACCGCACGGACGAGGAGCTCGAAGAGTGGCGCGCCCGTGACCCGATCCCGCAGCACGAGCAGCGCATGATCGAGATGGGCGTGATGACCGCCGAGGAGATCCAGGCCGTGCACGACGCAGTCATGGCCGACATCACCGAGTCGATCGAGTTCGCCGAGAACAGCCCCCTGCCGGATCCGGCGAACCTGCTCAACGACGTCTACACGCCCACGGCGGCGAGTTAGGAGCGAAAGCATGACTGCAGCAGAGGCGCCCGCGGGGCGGCAGCTCGTTTACACCCTCGCGATCACGGAGGGCGTCCGCCAGGCGCTCCAGGAAGAACCGCTGGCGTTCATGGCCGGCGAGGACGTCGCCGGCGCGGGCAGCGTGTTCGGCATCTA
>DAOUID010000051.1:0-2592 GCA_034428315.1 Dehalococcoidia bacterium | reverse complement strand
AAGCCCTCCTCCAGCACGAAGAGCGCCTGGCTGGCGCTCGCCTGGTGCGCGCGGCAGTTGAGCGTGGGGATCACGAGGAAGTCCCAGTACTCCCGGATCGTGTCCGCCGATTGGCCCCGTTCCCGCAGCCACTCCTCGAACGTGATGTGCTCCAGCCGCCCGCGCTGGTGCACCGGCATGAACTGGAGCGACAGCATGGCCCGCACGATCTCCGCCTTCTGCCGCCACGAGAGGTGCCCGTAGCGCAAGAGCGCCGGCGCCAGGTGCAGTCCAAGGGGGAGGTTCGAGGCCCACAGGTCCGAACGCCGCCCGTCCCGGTCGAACACGGGCACGCGCAGCCGCTCCTGCCGGTAGGTGAGGTGGAGGGTGCCGAGCCGCTCCAGGAAGGCGCGGTAGGCGGTCGTGCACTCCATGAACAGGTGCTGGCCGTTGTCGACTGCGTCTCCCGTCTCATCGTCGTCGAACGAATAGGTCGCGCCCCCGGCCCAGGGACGCCGTTCGAGCACCTCCACGTCGTGGCCCCGGTCGGCGAGCTCCAGCCCCGCGGCCAGCCCCGCCAGCCCCGCGCCGATGATGCCGACCCTCATGCCCTGCCGGCGTCAGCCCGATCGCGCCGGCCCCAGCAGGGCGGCCGACCCCCAGAGGCGCGCGATCGCCGACGCCTTCTCGCGTCCGTTCAGGCGTACCCGTTCCGAGAGGACGTCGTAGTTCCGCGCCTCGATCCGCTGGAGCAGCTCGAAATAGACCCCCTGCAGCACGTTCACGCACATCCGCGAGCGCACGTCGAGCAGCGGCAGCAGGTGGCGTCCGCGGCGGAAGTAGCGGTGCGCCCGCTCGCCCTGGTCCGCCATCATCGAGCGGAAGCGCTCGTCGTAGTCGCAGGCGAGGATGTCCTCGGGCGTCAGGCCGTGCGCGTTCAGCTCCTCTGTCGGGAAGTAGACGCGGCCTCGCTCGGCGTCCTCCTTCACGTCCCGCATGATGTTCACGATCTGCAGGCCGATGCCCATGCTCGTCGCGAACTCCTCGGAGCGCGGGTGGGGCTTCGCCCCGAAGATCGAGACGCAGATGTGCCCCACCATCGAGGCCACGCGGTAGCAGTACTGGCGCAGGTCCTCCCACGTCTCGTAGCGGTTGATGGTGAAGTCCATCTCCACACCGTTCACCAGCTCCTCGAAGTGCTGCTGCGGCATCGAGAAGCGGTCCACCGCATCCCCCAGGGCGATGAACAGCGGTCCCTGGCGGGAGCCCCCGTAGCACGCCTCCAGGCGCTCCCGGGCGAGCGCGATCTCATCCTCCTGGCGCGAGCGGTCGGTCAGCTCGTCGGCGATGTCGTCCACGTACCCGCTGAAGGCGTAGGCCGCGTAGATCGCGTTCCGCTTCTCCGTCGGCAGGATCGTGAAGGCGTAGTAGAAATTGGAGGCGCGGTCCTTCGTGTAGGCCTTGCACCAGGCGTAGGCCTCCTCCGGTGTGAAACGCTCATCGGCGTGAGCATCCAGCTCCGCCAGCACATCAAACGCCATGCCGTGCCCCTCCCCTGCTCCTCTAGATTCCTATCGCGATCCGAGCGCCGTTCACGAGCGCCAGCCGCGCCTTCACGGCCCTGGTTACCCGTGGGCGGGCGCTCAGCGTGTCGTACCCGGCCGCCTCGATCGCGTTCAGGATGGCCTCCCCGCCGAGGCGGTAGAGACGGATGTCCGTCCGCACCGATCGCGAGACCCGCGCTTCGAGCTTCTTCCCCTCGGCAAAGCAGGCCCGCGCCCGCGCCACCTCGAACTGCATCAGCTCGCGGTACCGCTCGTCGAAGCGCCTTTCGACGATCTGCTGCTCGTCGACGCCGAAGCGGGCCAGGTCCTCAAGGGGCAGGTAGATGCGCCCCTTCTTGATGTCCACCGACACGTCCTGCCAGAAGTTCGCCAGCTGCAGCCCGATGCAGGTCTGGTCGGAGAGGGCGATGCGCTCCTCGTCGCGGTACCCCAGCACCGCCAGCACCATCTGGCCGACCGGCGTGGCCGAGTAGCTGCAGTAGGTGAGCACGTCCTCGTAGGTCGCGAAGCGCGACACCCGCTGGTCCATCCGGTTCGCCTCGATCAGCCGCAGGAACGGGTCGAGCGGGATCTCGCAGCGCTCGATCGTGCGCGCCAGCGCGATCAGCAGCGGGCGCCGCGGGTCCCCCGCAACGGCGTCGTGAAGGTCCTGTTCCCACGAGTCCAGGAGCGCGAGGCGGTCGCCCTCGGCCTCGTCGCCCAGGTCGTCGGTGTAGCGACAGAAAGCGTAGACGGCGAAGAAGTGCCGCCGCAGCTTCTTCGGCAGCAGGAGCGAAACGACCGTGAAGTTCTCGTCGTGCTGGCGGGCGTAGCGCTCGCACCAGCGGTAGGCCTCTCGCGGGCTCGTGGGACGCTCGATCGGCCACCGCCGCAGGCCGTCGCCGGTCTGGGCCGTCATCCCAGCGGGTCCGTGTCGGGCAGGTGGATCGGGTTTCCGTCGCGCAGGCGCCGGTAGCGGCCGAGCGCCCACAGGGGCCAGTAGTTGCAGTAGAGGTGGTACTTCAGCATGAAGTCCCGCGGGAATCCCGTCCCCGTGAAATGTGGCTCG
>DAOUID010000050.1:0-4253 GCA_034428315.1 Dehalococcoidia bacterium | reverse complement strand
GAGCACGTTCACGCGCAGGCCGGTCCTGTCAGGCGAGCTTGCCGCAGCACTTCTTGTACTTCAGGCCGCTGCCGCAGTAGCAGGGATCGTTGCGCCCGATCTTCTTGCCGCCCGATCTTGGGGCTGCCGCAGTCGCCGTGGCCGCTCCGCCCCGTCGGCTGCGCCCGCCGGGGGCGGCGCCGTTCCCCTGCGCCTGCACCGGAGCCTGCGGCGCCTCCGGCCTCCGCGCCGTCGTTGCCCCGTTCGGAGGCGGAGGCGGCAGATCCTGCGCCCGCATCTTGAAGACCGCCTGCGCCACCTGCCGCCGGATGTTGCCCTGCAGCTGCTGGAACATGTCGTAGCCCTCGCGCTTGAAGGCCACCAGCGGGTCCACCTGCGCGTACGCCTGCAGCCCCACGCTCTGCCGCACCTCCTCCACCGCTGTCAGGTGCTCCCGCCAGTGGTAGTCGATCGACTCCAGCAGCAGCCACTGCTCCATCCTGCGCGCCACCTCGTCCCCCACCGCCGTCTCGATCTCTTCGTACCGATCCTCAACGCGGTCCAGCGCGAGGTCCGCGATCGCTCCCGGCTCCTGCTCGATCTCCGCGAGGCTCGGCAGGATGTCGGACGGCATGATCTCGCCCAGCTCCGTGTGCACCAGGCTCGCGTCGAACCCCTCGTCCTGGTTGCGACCGATGATCCCGTCCACCTCGTCCGTGACGAACGAGAGCACGTTCTCGCGCGTGTCCGCCCCCTCCAGCACCTTGTCCCGCTCCGTGTACAGCACCGCCCGCTGCTCGTTGATGACGTCGTCGAACTCCACCAGCCGCTTGCGGATGTCGAAGTTGTAGCCCTCCACCTTCTGCTGCGCCTGCTCGATCGCCCGCGTCACCATGCGCGATTCCAGCGGCACGTCCTCCGTCATCCCCATCTTCTCCAGCATCCCCGGCACCCAGTCCGGCGCGAAGCGCTGCATGATGTCGTCCCCGAACGACACGAAGAACCGGGTCGAACCCGGATCCCCCTGCCGCCCGGACCGCCCCCGCAGCTGGTTGTCGATCCGGCGCGACTCGTGCCGCTCCGTCCCGATCACGTGCAGGCCGCCCGCCGCTGCCACCCCCTCCCCCAGCTTGATGTCGGTCCCCCGCCCGGCCATGTTCGTCGCGATCACCACCGCCCCGGGCTCGCCCGCGTTCTCCACGATGTGCGCCTCGCGCTCGTGCTGCTTCGCGTTCAGCACCTCGTGGTCGATACCCCGGCGCAGCAACAGCGCCGCCAGGTACTCCGACTTCTCGATCGAGGTCGTGCCCACCAGCACCGGCCGCCCCTGGCCGTGCATCCCCACGATCTCCTCCACCACCGCCGCGAACTTCGCCTTCTCGTTGATGTAGACCATGTCCTCGTGGTCCGCGCGCACCATCGGCATGTTCGTCGGGAGGGCGACCACGTCGAGGTCGTAGATCTTCGCGAACTCCTCCGCCTCCGTCTCCGCCGTACCCGTCATCCCCGCCAGCTTGTCGTACAGCCGGAAGTAGTTCTGGAACGTGATCGTCGCGTGCGTCAGCGATTCCCGCTGGATGGGGACGTTCTCCTTCGCCTCCACCGCCTGATGGATGCCGTGGCTCCACCGTCGCCCCGGCATCATCCGCCCCGTGAACTCGTCCACGATCACGATCTCGCGGCTGCGCACCACGTAGTCCCGGTCGGGACGCTTCAGGTACTCCGCGTCCAGCGCCGCCTCCAGGTGCCGCGCGACGCGCGGGTCCCCCCCGAAGATGTTGTCCACCCGCAGCGCCCGCTCGATCTTCGCGATGCCCGTTTCCGTCAGGGCCACGTGCTTCGCCTTCTGGTCGATCTGGTAGTCCAGCTCGGCGTGCAGGCCGCGCACCGCCCGCGCGAACTGCTGGTAGGTGCCGCTCGCCTCCTCCGCCTGCCCGCTGATGATCAGCGGCGTCCGCGCCTCGTCGATGAGGATGTTGTCCACCTCGTCGACGATCGCATAGAAGAGAGGCCGCTGCGTCTTCAGCTCCGCCTCCCGCACCATGTTGTCGCGCAGGTAGTCGAACCCGAACTCGTTGTTCGTCCCGTACGTCACGTCCGTGCGATACACGTCCCGGCGTTCGCAGGGGCGCAGGTCGTCGAGCCCTCCCTCGCCGTCCTCGCCGGGACGGTAGCCCGGCTCGTACAGGTACTGGATGTGGTTGTTCTGGATCACGCCCAGGCTCATCCCCAGCGCGTGGAACACGGGCCCGTACCAGGCCGCGTCGCGACGCGCCAGGTAGTCGTTCACCGTCACCAGGTGGGCGCCCTTCCCCGCCAGGGCGTTCAGGTAGAGCGCCCCGATGGCGGTGAGGGTCTTCCCCTCCCCCGTCTTCATCTCCGCGATCTTCCCCTGGTGCAGGACCAACATACCCATCAGCTGCACGGGGTAGGGCCGCTCCCCCACCTTCCGCCAGGCCATCTCCCGCACCGCCGCGAACGCCTCCGGCGCCAGGTCGTCCAGCGTCTCGCCCTGCGAGAGCCGCTCCCGGAACTCGTCCGTGATCGCCCCGAGCTCCTCGTCGGAGAGCGCGGCGAAGTCCTCGCCCAACTCCTCGATCGCCCGAGTCTCGGAGCCGAGGCGCTTCACCTCGCGCTCGTTCGAGTCGCCTACAACGCGGCCGATGAAGCCAAGCTTCGCCATCGCTCCAGTGTATCGCGGTTCCCCTCCCGGGGAACGCCGCCTGTTTCCCCGCTCTAGTCGATCAGCGCCGCGATCACGTCGTCCACGATCGCGTCCGCCTTCTCCCGCATCTCGTCGTCGTTCGTGTCCTGGATCGGGTGGGGCACGAACAGGCGCCGCACCTCGGGCAGCCCCAGCGACTCCGCCTGCGCCTCAGCCGCCTCCTCGAACTCGTCCGATGCGATGAACACCGAGGGGATTCCGTTGATTTCCAGCCAGGTCGTGTCGTGCACACTGCACGTCGTGCACGACCCTCAGTCGGCAAGCCCTTCGACGACGAAGTCCGCCTCCTTCGCCAGCTCCTGCCGCAGCGCCTCCGGCGCCGGCTTCGTGAAGGTCGGCTTGCTGTAGCGGAGCACCTCCACCTCGGGAAGCCGGTCGCTCAGCAGCACTTCGAGCTGGTCCAGCAGCACGTCGCCCCGCGGTTTCGAGATGTCCAGCAGCGCCACCGTGCCGCTGATCGCCTCCGGCCGCTTCGTCAGCGAGCGTCGTACGGGAACGCGCTCGTCGGTGGGGTCCAGAATCGTGGTCATAGGGAGCCTCCCCCGCGCTGCGATTATAGCGCCCGCCCTAGGCTCCCCGGGAGCGCTACACTGGCTCTATCGGCAACCAATCCGAACTGGAGGCCCTTCCATGGTCCAGCAGGCATTGGCCATCTCGATCGAGTACTGCGTTCCCTGAGACTACACCGCACGGGCCGCGTGGACGGCCCAGGAACTCCTCGACATGTTCGCCGAGCAGACCGCCTCCCTCACCCTCATCCCCGGCGCCGGGGGCGCCTTCGAGGTCGTGGTCGACGGCGACCTCGTCTTCTCCAAGAAGGCGAAGGGGCGCTACCCGGAGGTGAAGGAGCTGCAGGAAGCCATCGCCGGCCGCCTCTCGTAGCTGGGCCAAGAGCCAATAGCCAACAGCGAAACCGGAGGTTTCCCCATGCCTTTCATGCTCGTTCGCCTGGAGTGCAAGTACGGCAAGACCCAGGAATTCCAGGAGATCATGTCGCACCTCGTGCCCGTTCTGGAGAAGAACGGATGGCGCCTCCACGGCGCCTACCAGAACAGCATCGGCCGCCTGAACCGCTGCTACGACCTCTGGGAGATGCCCGACGCCAACGCCGTCAGGTCCGTGCTCGAAGTCGCCGGCAAGGATCCGGAGTTCAGCGAGTGGTCGAAGGGCCTTGGCGACTGCCTCGAGGAGGAGGAGCTCGAGTTCATGACCGAGCTCCCCTACTCCATCGAGGCGCGCGAGCGCCGCTCCGCCGAATCCGGCGGCTGACCGCTCCGGGCCCCGGAAGATTTAGCTTCCGCCACCGTTACGGAGCATCGCCGCCTTACACTCGCCCCGCATGTCTGAGGTAGCGGACGTGTCCCACGAAGTTGAGCCCATCGAGGGTGAGCAGGCAGCTGCCCCCTGGTGTCCGCCGCCCCCGTCCGACCCCGTCTGGTCCGAGATCTGGGACCTGCCTCCCGGCGTCCTGCCGCGCCAGAAGCTCCGCGAGGCGGAGGGCCTCGGCATCATCACTACCACTGCCGTCGAGATCCCCGAGAGCGGCTTC
>DAOUID010000049.1:0-2187 GCA_034428315.1 Dehalococcoidia bacterium | reverse complement strand
CGATGAAGCGCGAGGGCCTGCCGCTGCTGGCGATGACGCCGACGCAGCAGCAGGCGGCGAACCGGCTCGCGGCCACGGGGCTGAGCCGCTCGGGGTACGTGACGGCGGCGGTCGTGATGGGGCTGGAGAACATCCTGGACGCGGTGGAGGCGTGGAGCGGGGGGCGGCTGGGGGTGGACGTGGGGTCGGAGCGCTGGCGCGATCCGCAGCTCTACTTCGTGACGATCTTCGGCGAGCCCGGGGAGGAAGCGTGGGGCTGGCGGTTCGAGGGCCACCACGTCTCGATTCACTACACGATCGAGGGCGACGGCATCGTGGCCCCGAACCCCACGTTCCTGGGGGCGAACCCGGCGGAGGCGCCGTTCGGAGGGGAGGGGCGGCTGCGGCCGCTCGCGGCGGAGGAAGACCTGGCGCGGAAGCTACTGCACGCGCTCGACGGGGAGCAGCGGGAGGCGGCGCTGATCTCGACGGCGGCGCCGCCCGACATCGTGCAGTCGAACCGGCCGCGGGTGGAGGATGGGGCGCTGCCGATCCCGACGCGGCGCCTGATGGGCCTTCCCAACGACCCGGCCTGGGAGGAGCGGTGGCGGGCCGAGCGCGCGGGGCTCGGGTTCGGGCCGGAGCAGGAGGCGGCGGTGCGGTACTCGGTGACGCCGAGCGGGCTGGCGGCAGGCGCGTTGCGCGAGGGGCAGCGGGAGCTGCTGGAGGCGCTCGCGTCGCTGTACGTCGACCGGCTTCCCGACGAGCTGGCGGCGACGCAGCGGGAGGCGCTCATGGCGGCCCACGGCGACGGGTCGCGGGACCTGCACTTCGCCTGGGCGGGCGGAGTGGAGAAGGGGGAGCCGCATTACTACCGACTGCAGGGCCCTCGGTTCCTGGTGGAGTACGACTGCACGCAGAACGACGCGAACCACATTCACGCGGTCTGGCGCGACCCTGAGGGCGACTTCGGGGAAGATCTCCTCGCACGGCACTACGGCGAGCATCACTGAGCGACGCCGCCGGCGGCGGGGAGGCCTGAGGGTTGCGCTACGTCATCTACGGCGCCGGAGCGATCGGCGGGGTCATCGGGGCGCGGCTGCACCTGACCGGGCAGAACGTGGCCCTGATCGCGCGGGGCGCGCACCTGGAGGCGCTGCGAGAGCAGGGACTGACGTTCACCAGCGTCGAGGGGACGGAGACGCTCCCGATTCCGGCAGCAGGCTCCCCGGCCGAGCTGGACCTGACGGCCGAGGATGTCGTCATCCTCGCGATGAAGTCGCAGGACACGGTGGCGGCGCTGGACGCACTGTTCGCCAGCGCACCCGCGAAGATCACGGTGGTGTGCGCGCAGAACGGTGTGGTGAACGAGCGGATGGCGCTGCGGCGCTTCCCGAACGTGTACGGCCAGCTCGTGATCCTGCCGGGCACGCACCTGGAGCCGGGGGTGGTCATCTCGAGCGCGAGCCCGGTGTACGGGGTGCTGGACCTGGGCCGCTACCCGCGGGGAAGCGACGAGCGGGCGGAGCGCATCGCGAGCGACCTGACGGATGCCGGTTTCAGCGCGGTGGCGAGCGAGGACATCATGCCGTGGAAGTACGCCAAGCTGCTGCGGAACCTGGCGAACTCGACGCAGGCGATCCTCGGCCTGGAGGAGCGGGCGGAAGGGCTGATGGCGCGCGCGCACGAAGAGGCGCTGGCGTGCTTCGAGGCGGCGGGCATCGAGCTGGTTGGCGACGACGAGTTCCGCCAGCGGTTCGAGGTGCTGAACCGCATCTTCGCGGGCAGTCCGGCGGCGCGGGCGGGGAACTCGTCCTGGCAGAGCCTCACGCGGGGCTCGACGACGATCGAGGCGGCCTACCTCAACGGGGAGGTCGCCCTGCTGGGGCGGCTGCACGGGGTGCCGACGCCCGTGAACGCGCTGCTGCAGGAGGTGGGGACGGAGCTGGCGGCATCGGGCAAGGGCCCGGGGGCGTACACCCTGGCGGACCTCGAGGCGCGGCTGGCGGGGGGTTAGCGCTCCATCTCGCCGGTCATGAAGTCGAGGACGACGGGGAAGATGGGGCGGCGCCAGTTGCTGGCCCAGTCGTCGTCCGCGACGCGGATGAGGAAGGCGAAGACGTAGCCCTCGCCCGACCCGTCGGCGGGGCGCATGAAGCCGGCGGAGACGCGGTAGCCGATGGGCACGGGCGAGGTCCAGTAGCCCGC
>DAOUID010000048.1:0-7679 GCA_034428315.1 Dehalococcoidia bacterium | reverse complement strand
TGGTCTTGCCCTGCACCTCGGCGATCATCGGCTTGGGCAGGTTGCGCCAGCGGCGGCACATCTGGAGGTAGATCTCCTCCTCGCCCGCCATCGCGCCCTCCGCTCCGGGTGCGTCGAAGTTCGCCCACGTCCCGACCGGCTTGAAGTCGGCGCGCGTCGCGCCCGTGCCGCCGCGCATGTCGTGTCCGGAGTTGAAGTGGGGCCCCTCGCCGCTGAGGATGATGACCTTCACTTGGTCGTCCTGGTTGGCGGCGTCGAAGGCGTCGTTGAGGTCGTAGGTCAGCTGCAGGTCCTGGGCGTTGCGCGCCTCCGGCCTGTTCATCCGCACCCGCACGATCTCGGGTGTCAGGTTCTCGTACAGCACGGTCTTGAATTCGGGCATGCGTCCCTCCTCGTTCGTGCCGCGAATCATAGGGGGCTCGGAGGTTGACCGCCCCCTACCCGCCCCGCGCCCAGGCCACGCGCTCGTCGAGGTGCCGTTCCAGGTTGTACTCGACCGGCTCGAACCCGTTCGCGAACCAGAACGGCTCGCCGCTGTAGTTGGCGGAGAGCACGTGCAGCGTGCAGCGCTCGTAGCCCGCGCCCCGCGCCCACGCCATCCCGTGGTCGAGCAGCGCCCCTCCCACGCCCCCGTCCTGCGCCTCCGGTTCCACGATCCCCATGAACAGGTAGATGTTCCCCTCCAGGTTCATGTGCGGCGGCGTGAACCCCTGCTTGAGGAAGCTCGTGAGGCCAACGGGCTCGCCCTCGCGGTAGGCCACGAAGTGCGGGTTCCCCTCATCCTCCAGCAGGGCGCTGAAGAAGCCGCGCGCCATCGCGTCGTACTCGGGCAGGACGGGCCAGTACATGAACATGGGCGAGTCGAGGTGGTGGAAGCCAAGCGTCCGCGCCAGCTCCAGCAGCACCCCCACGTCCTCGCTCCCGCAGGCGCGAATGTCGAGGCCTCCCGCGTCCGCCCCTGCCACCGGCCCCGTCCCCTCCCGCACCGCCACCGACACGTGTCGCCCGAAGCCGAGGTTGAACCACGCCTCCTGCAGCCGCTCGTCCCCCGCGATCACGCTGACCGAGTGGTGGAAGTACCCGGCCGCCGCCCATCCCGCCGCCAGCTCGCGGTAGAGCAGCCGGCAGACGGCGTTCGCGTCGTACCCATCCGCCACCCCGTGGCCCCGCGAACCAATGCTGACCGAGCGCGGCGTGGAGAGTTGGCCCATGTAGCTGTCCGGAGGGGCGCCCGATGCGCGTTCCCCGATTGCGAACCCCGCCAGCGCACTCCCGTCGACCGCCACCGCGCCGTCCGTCCGTTCCTCCTCCAGCCGCTTCGCCAGCAGCGACCGCGCCTCTCCCACATCCGACAGCGTTTCGGCCAGGACGGGGTGCCGCTCCCGGTCCCGCCGGTGCGCCTCCGCCACGAGCTCCGCCGCCCCGTCGAGGTCGCCCCGCTCGAATGCGCGGATCGCCACCCGTGCCATCGCCTGCCTCCATGCCGCCACACGTAGTGGCCTGCTCCACTACCCTACGCGCTCAGGGGGTGCCTCATGGACCTGGGACTGGCGGGACGGAACGCGATCATCCTCGGCGCGAGCCGCGGCATCGGCCGCTACACGGCGGAGGCGCTTCTCGACGAAGGGGCGAACATCGCCATCTGTGGCCGCGACGCCGAGCGGCTCGAGCAGACGCGCGGAGAGCTTGCCGCGCGCGCGGACGGCACCGTCCACGCCGCCACCGCCGACCTCGCCGACTCCGACTCCACCCGCTCCTTCGTCACCGGCGCCATCGAGGCCCTGGGCGGGCTCGACATCCTCATCCACAACGCCACCGGTCAGTCCGGCCAGGACGCCGAGGGCTGGCAGAGCACCTTCGATGTCGACGTCATGGCCGCCGTTCACGCGGTCGAGGCGGCCCAACCCGCCCTGGAGGCGAGCGATGCCGCCAGCGTCATCTTCATCGGCTCCACCGCCAGCAAGCAGTGGTTCGGGCGATGGTCGTCGTACGGCCCCCTCAAGGGCGCCATGCGCGTCCTCGCCAACGAGCTCGGGCAGGCGCTCGGGCGCAAGGGCATCCGCGTGAACGCTCTCTCCCCCGGCGCCACCCTCCTGCCCGGGGGCAACTGGGACCGCACCCGCCAGGAGAACCCCGACTTCTACAAGAGCGTCGAGCGCAGCATTCCCTTCGGGAGGCTGGGCAGCGGCGAGGAGGTGGCGCGCGCCATCACGTTCCTTGCCAGTCCCGCCGCCAGCTGGATCAACGCCACCCACATCATTGTCGATGGTGGCCAGGGCAAGTTCGTCGACTAGCTCTTGCCCCGTAGTGGCCTGCCGGCGCTGTCTGTCTGCACGGTTCCAGGCACGAGGGCGTTTGCGACTCGCTTGATGCTCGACAGCTTGGCGGTGGCGTAGTCAGTGGCTTCGTATCGCTGAATCTGCTGTTCCTTGAGCCCAACGCGCATCGCGAGATCCTTCTGGCTGAGGCCCTGGGCGATTCGGGCCTTAATGAGCACGGTTGCCACCTCGCCTACGATGGTCAATGCGTCCCATGCGAACGCGCCGCCTTTTACTTCCTCGTATTCCCGCAGTTTATCCTCGAGATCGGCCAGCTGACTCTCGACCGCTTCCTCCTGAGCCCTCGCAATACGGGGGTGGATGCCCGGCGGGCTCTCCCTGCGCTCCCTGAGGCCCTCGAGGGCAAGCGCGAACCTGGCAGCCTGCGCCTTGGTGATCCGGTACTGCCGTTCGTTCTTGATCATGTGAAGCCTCCTAGGTCTATCGCGATGATTCCCTTCGGTTCGCCGCTCTCCTTGTCCCTCTGGAAGAACTCAAGAAACGACAGCCCTGCGCCACTGGCTGGAGCAGTGGCCGGAAACAGCTCTCCGAAATACTTGGCTTTCTGGGCTTCCCTCCCGCGGTCGAAGTTCAAGAGGACGGGATCGAGAGTGTCAGGGTCCACCCCCTGCTCCTCCCAGCAGCCGTCGTAGTCGCCCGGCAAGTCCTTCTCCGTTACGAAGCTGCCGTCGATGTAGACGGTTCGGCAGCCCGCATCCCGAAGGTTCTCCAATGCTGCCCGAAGCCCGGCCAAGAGCTCCCGCCTCGGCCCGTTGCCACCGAAGCGACTCACGACTTCTTCCCACGTGCCCCAGTGCACTCCCGGCGGCAGGAGTCCGCCTCTGGTGAAGTCGGGCACCATCAACACAACGATAAAGTTGTGTCGATGTCCCGTCAATCCTAACCCGGGCGTGGATCGAGCCGCGCCCGCAGTGTCGAGGCCGCCTCCCGGTCCCGGATCAACAGCGCGAAGAGGACGCCCCCCGCGATGAAGATCGCCGTGACTACGAAGCCGTCCGAGAAGGCGCTCACCGAGCCGGCCACGCTGTCGACGGGTCCGAGCGCCGCTCCGTAGTGAGCCAGGCGGCTGGTGAGCACCGTCGCGATGATCGCCACGCCGAAGCTCTGCGCCACCTGGCGTGTCGCGTTGAGGGCTGCCGTCGCGCGGCCCGTGTCGGCCATGCTGATCTGGGCGAAGGCGGCCGTCTGCAGCGGCACCAGCATCATGCTGAAGCCCACGCCCCGCGCGAACATCGTCCCCCGCACCCACCAGAGGTCCGTCTCGAGGTCCATGAGGATGAGGGGTACGGTTGTGGCGCTCGCCGCCAGCAAGCCCACCGCCACCAGCCGTCGCGGCCCCACGATCGGGTAGATGCGGGCCAGCAGCGGCGCCATCACCATCACCCCGATCGCCTGCGGGAAGGTCGCCAGCCCCGACTCGAACGGACTCAGCCCGCGCTCCAGCTGCAGGATCAGCGGTAACAGGAAGAGCGTCGCCGAGAACCCCATGAAGGCCACGGCCTGGCTCGCATTGGCGAGGGCGAAGAGGCGATTGGCGAACAGCCGCACGTCGATGAGCGGCTCCTCCGTGCGCAGCTCGACCCAGACGAAGGCGGCCAGCAGCGCCAGCCCCGCCCCGCCGAACCCGAGTACGACCGGGTCGCCGAAGCCGCGCTCTCCCGCCTCCGCCAGCCCGTAGAGGAAGACCGCCAGCCCGCCCGAGGCCAGCATCAGCCCCGGAATGTCGATCCGGCCCGGCGCATCCTCGCGCTGTTCCCTCAGGAAGGCCAGCGCCAGCACGATGCCGATAACCCCAACCGGGATGTTCACGAGGAAGATCCACGGCCACGCGAGGTAGTCGAGGATGATCCCCCCGATGAGGGGTCCGCTCGCCGGCGCGAATGTCGTCGGCACGACGAGGATGCCTGCCGCCTTCGAGCGCTCCTGCTGGGGAAAGGCCCGGAACACCATTGTCTGCGAGACCGGCATCAGGAAGCCGCCACCCAACCCCTGCAGGCCCCGGAACACGATCAGGCTCTCGATGTTCCAGGCCACCGCGCAGAGCGCCGACCCTATCGTGAAAAAGGCCAGCGCCAGCACGAAAATGACCTTCGTGCCGTAGCGGTCCCCCGCCCACCCGCTCACCGGGATCCCCACCGCTACCGCCAGCAGGTAGGCCGTCACCACCCACTGCACCTCCTGCGCGGAGGCGTCCAGCTCCGAGGCCAGCACGGGCACGGCGACGTTCACGATCGTCAGATCGAGCAGGTTCATGAACATCCCGAACACGCTGATGAGCGCGACGATGTACTTGTGCTCCAGCCGCATGCGCGCCGCCGCTACTCCGGCTGCTCGGAGGTGGGCTCACCCTCGAGGTTGCGTGCCAGTCCCTGCAGAAAGTCGCGGATCAGGATGCGGATGGAACCGCCGATGAAGCGCCCCCCCAGCCGCGTCAGCGCTCCGTGCACCGTCAGGTCGCCCCGGTAGTGGAAGAGCACGCCCTCCTCGTCTTCCTGCAGCCTGATCGTCCCCTGCGCCATCGCCGTCCCCTCCGCCGCCGCCCCCGAGAGCCGCAGGTGGTACGACTGCCCCTCGACCACGTGGCTTACCCGCGCCAGCCCCCGGAACCGTCCCCAGAATCCCCGTACTTCAACGAACGCCACCAGCTCGTACGTGTCCTCGTCGATCCGTTCGAGCGACTCGAAGGCGGGCAGGGCCGCCCGCAGCGCAGTCGGGTCGAAGAGGGCCTGCCAGAGCGCCTCCTTCGCGACCTCGAAGCGGTGCTCGCCCTCGATCTCCACCACGACCCGCCCGCGCGAAGTGGCGCGTGCGGCACATGCTACCCCGCCTGCCGCTCGCTATGATGCCCTTCCCATGCTCGATCGCTTCCACGTCCCCGACGACATCGCCGTCCGCATCCCGCCCGCCCTCATGAAGGCGACGGTCACCAGCATCTTCCAGGCGCTCGGTTCGCCCCCCGACGACGCTGAGCGCTGCGCTGAGACCCTCCTCTACGCCGATCGCCGCGGCATCGACACCCACGGCGTCAGCAACATGATGCGCGTGTACGTCGCCGGCATCCGCGGCGGCGCCATCAACCCCGCCCCGAAGTGGCGAATCGTCCGCGAGGCCGAAGCCACCGCCACCATCGACAGCGACGAGGGCCTCGGCCTCACCGTTGGCCCCCAGGCCATGGACATCGCCATCGAGAAGGCGCGCAGGTGCGGTATCGGCTCCGTCGCCGTGATGAACGGGCGCCACTTCGGCGCCGCCGCCTTCCACGCCCACCGCGCCGTCCCCCACGACATGATCGGCGTCGCCACCACCGTTGGCGGGAAGCAGGTCGCCCCCACCTTCGGGGCCGAAGCCCTCGTCGGCCTCAACCCGATCGGCGTGGCCGTGCCCGCGCGCGACGAGGCGCCCTTCGTCTTCGACGCCTCCATGAGCTCCGTCGCCGGCAACAAGATCCGCCTCGCGCGACGCCTCGGCGCGAACGTCCTGCCTGCCTGGATCGCCGAGGCGGACGGCACGCCCATCATGGACGAGCGCCCCGTGCCCGACGAGTTCATGATGCTGCCCGTGGGCGGCACCCGTGAGATCGGTTCACACAAGGGCTACAGCCTCGCGGTCGTCGTCGATGTCCTCAGCGGCGTCCTCTCCGGCACCGGGCCGGGCTTCGCCACGCGCATGGGCAACGGTCACCACTTCCTCGCCTACCGCATCGACGCCTTCACCGACCTCGATCAGTTCAAGGACGACATGGACCTCTACCTGCGCACCCTGCGCGAGAGCAAGACCGCCCCCGGACAGGAACGCGTCTACTACGCGGGCCTAAACGCCTCCGAGAGGGAGGAGGAGCGCGCCGAGCTGGGCATCCCCTACCACCCCGAGGTCATCGGCTGGTTCCACGAGGTGCTGGGCGAGCTGGGGGTGCAGGACAACCTCCCCGCCACCTGATCCGCCGCCCAGCGCCCGCGGTCGCTAGAATCCCCCGACACACACGCACCCACGGAGGCCAGACATGGAGATTTCGGGAAAGGTCGCGCTTGTCACCGGAGGCTCGTCGGGAATCGGCCGCGCCACCGCCAAAGCGCTCGCAGCTGAGGGCGCCAGCGTCGCCGTTGCCGACATCGACCGCTCCGGCGGCGAGGAGACGGTGCGCGCCATCGCCGCCGAGGGCGGCCAGGCCTGCTTCTTCCGGGGCGACGTCTCCACCCCCTCAGGCATCAAAGCGCTCTTCGCTGCCGTCGAGGCCGCCTACGGCGGCATCGACATCGTCCACAACAACGCCGGCATCATGACCGGCGACACCCCCGGCTGGCCCGAGGTCGGCCTCGAGAAGATTCACCTCGTCGTCAGCGTGAACGCCGCCGGCGTCATGATGGGCACCGGCGCGGCCGTGCGCGCGCTGCGCAAGCGCGGCGGCGGCGCCGTCGTCAACACCGCCTCCGTCGCCGCCCTCGGCCCCATGCCCTTCGACCCGATGTACGCCGCCACGAAGGCCGCCGTCGTCAACTTCACCGAGGCCTGCGCCATGCTCGCCGAGTCGGAGAACATCCGCGTCAACGCCGTCCTTCCCGGCATGGTCGATACCCCCATCATCGGCAAGACCGGTGACGGCGAGAACCCCGCCGCCTGGCTCGCGCCGGCGATCGCGGCGACGACCATGCTTCAGCCCGAGGACATCTCCGACAAGGTCATCGAGCTGATCAAGGACGACTCGAAGGCGGGCGCTGCCGAGCTTGTCGTCCAGCCCGACACCCCTCGCGCCGCCGAGATGGCCGCGGCCGCGGAGCTCCTCGGCGAAGAGGGCGTCGCGGAGGTGGTCAGCCACATCGAGGGGCAGGACGGCGGGGACTAGCGCGCCGCTCGATCCCTCGGGATGCGCGGGAACTCGATGCGCGCGTCCCCGAACGTCGTGAACGCCGTGACGTTGAAGGCGGGCTGCAGCTGCCGCCAGACTCCCGCCCCGCGAGGCGTCGTGACCTCCCAGTCGCGCGAGAGCGTGCCTTCCACCTCCGGCAGGGGGATGCGCACGCCGTAGCGCAGCAGCCCCGGCTCCCCCTCTTCCTTCCCCGGAACGAGCAGCGCATCGAATTTCAGCATGGTTGCGTCACAGCGGCGCAGGTCGCCCATGCGGATGCGGCACAGTTCGGCACTCTCGCTCGCGATGACCGCCTCGATCCCCTCGTCGCTCACGTCGAGGTCGATCGTCCCCGCCCTTCGCAACCCCCCGAAGCAGCGCCTCCCGCTCGCCAGCTGCTCGTCGCCCTGCACGATTGCGTCCAGCAGCACGTTCCGTATCTGCACGCGGTCCCGCGCGCCCAGGAACAGCCCCGCCTCCCGGTACGGCCCCGCCGG
>DAOUID010000047.1:0-3457 GCA_034428315.1 Dehalococcoidia bacterium | reverse complement strand
GTGGAGGACACGCCCAGGCTCGAGGCGGTGTACCTGCCCGAGTACGCGATCACGGACGGGGGCTCACTGGAGGTCTCGGTGCAGGCTTCGCTGGTGGGCGCCCTCGATGAGGAGCTCGGCTTCTTCACACGGCATCCCTGGGAGTCGAACGTGAGGATCGCGAGCCGCATCGTGGCGTCGATCGCGGTGCAGCGCGGAAGCGCGAACGGGCTCACCGAAGCGCAGGCACGCCAGGTCGTGGGCGACATCGAGCGGCTCGTCGGGCAGCAGCGGTCTGACGGCGGGTGGGCCTGGTGCCAGTACTGCAGGCGGACCGACCTGTGGGTGACGGGCTGGGTGCTGATCGCGCTCGGCGAGGCCCGAGACGCCGGCTACGACATCCCGCTCACGCGGTACGACCGCACGATGCGGCTGGTCACGAACTTCGTGCAGCGGCAGACGGACTTCATGCGTCCAGCGAACGTGAACCAGCACGCCTTCCTGCTGTACGCGCTGACGAGCGCGGCGAACGAGGGCGGCGAGGTGAGCCCGCTGGCGCGGGAGCAGGCCGACCTGATGCGCACGCTCCTGGAGGAGCACCGGGTGCGCCTGACGAGCTGGGGACGCGCCTACCTGGTGCTGGGTCTCCTGGCCAGCGGCCACGCGACGGACCACGAGTACGTACGCACCCTCTTGAACGACCTCACGGCGAGCACGATCGCGAGCGCGAACGGGAACCACTGGGAGGACGCGGCCATCGCGGGTTGCATGCACAACAGCGGCGTGCGCGCGACGGCGCTCGTGCTGCGCGCGCTGACCGAGGCGGACCCGCAGCACCCGCTCATCGAGGAGACGGTGCGCTGGCTGGTGGTGGCGCGGTCGGCGCAGTGGTGGGAGACATCGGTCGAGCGGGCGCAGGCCATGGCCTCCCTGGGGGCGTTCGCCGAGCTGACGGGCGAGAGCCGGGGGGTCTACGACTACCAGGTGCTGCTCAACACACAGCGGGTGCTCGCGGGCCACTTCGACGTGCCCGCCCGCGACTACGTCGACGCCATCACGCTGCCGCTGGCGGACCTGCTGCTCGGCGAGATGAACCGGCTGCAGTTCGACCGGGAAGCGGGGCGCGATGGGCGGCTGTACTACGGGCTCAACCTGCGCTACCTGACTCCCGCGAAGCACGTCGAGGCGCTGAACCGGGGATTCGCGGTCTCACACCGCTACTCGTTGCTGGACCAGCCGTATCAGTCCGTCACCAGCGCGCCGGTGGGGTCGGTGGTGCGCGTGACCGTGACGGTGGTGGCTCCGGCCGAGAGGCTGTTCGCGAAGGTCGAGGACTTCCTGCCCGCGGGCCTCGAGCCGATCGACCCGGCGCTGGACATCGTCTCGGACGATCTGCTCCAGAAGCTGCAGGCTGATTACAACCGGTTGCCGGGCCGCAGCCACTGGTACTGGGGCCGCTACCCGTGGCGCGCCTGGCCCTGGGACCAGGTCGACCTGCGGGACGACCGCGTCGTGCTGCTCGCCGACCGGCTGCCGGCGGGAGTGCACGAATACGTCTACTACGCGCGCGCCACCACCCCGGGCGACTTCTTCGTGGCGCCCGTACACGCGGAGGAGACGTACTTCCCGGAGGTCTTCGGACGGGACGACAGCAGCCGCTTCACGGTGACGGAGCAGGAGTAGGGCGGCAGGGCGCAGTCCTACTGCTGGGCTTCCTCCGCCTCGGCGAGTTGGGCGGGGTCGAGGGACTGGTCGTCGTCGACCTCGATGACGAGGGACTCGATGGCGCCGGAGAAGGGGAAGGGCACCTCGTAGTCGTTGCTCACAGCGGTGGCAGTGTCCTGACCGACATCGAGGCCTTCGATGGTGAAGAGGCCGCCGAGCATGCGGGGCAGATCGCCACGGGCGGCTTCGTGGCCATCCACGGTGAGGACGCCGACGCCGCGGTTATCGCCAGTCTTGGTGAACGAGAACTCGACATCGGCGCGGGCCGGCAGGTCGCCCTGGGTGACGATGCGCGTGTGATCGCCGCCGCAGTTGTGCTCGTAGACGAGGCGGCCGTCCTGAACGTAGAGGGCGTAACCGCCGGCATAGCCGCCGTGGGCGACGATGACGCCGTCGCCGGAGCCCTCGCGAACGACGCTGGCCTTGATCCGGTGGGAGCGGTTGCGCACATCGGCTGCGGATACGGTGGGTACGTGCGCCATGCCCTGGAAGTAGGTGTAGGTGCTGCGGTCCTGGGGGCTCCCGGGCGGGACGTTTTGGAAGGACGAGGCGGGGCCGCCCTGCTCGAGCGGGAGCACGTCGTGCTTGCCCGCTTCCGCCCACCAGCGGTCGATGAGCTGGCGGAGGCGCTCAGGCTCTTCCTGGGCGAGGTCGTAGCTCTCGGAGTAGTCCTCATCGAGGTGGTAGAGCTCCCACGGTTCCGTCTGGAAGTCGTCGCCGATCGTGTGCAGCGTCACGGCCTTCCAGCCCCGGTGCCATACCGAGCGGTGGCCGTTGAGCTCGAAGTGCTGGGTCACCTTGCGCGTGGGCGCATCGGGGTCGTCGAAGGTGTAGGCCATGCTCTCGCCGGCCACGGGGAGCTGGGGGATGCCCTCGAAGACGGCCGGAGCCTCGATGCCGAGGAGGTCGAGCACCGTGGGGGTCACATCGGTGACGTGGTGGAACTGGCGGCGGAGGCCGCCCTCGGGGATGCGGTCGGGCCAGTGGATGACAAGGGGGGCGCGGATGCCGCCGGCGTGGAGGTACTGCTTGTACCAGCGGCAGGGCGTGTTGCCGGCCTGGGCCCAGCCCGAGGGGTAGTTGGTGTGGGAGCGGGGCCCGCCGATCTCGTCGACGTTGGCGAGGTTGAAGGCCTCGTGCTCGAGGCCGTTCATGCCGCGCAGCCAGTTGACGACGCCGAGGGGCCCGCCAGCGTCGCTGGCGCCGTTGTCGGAGGTGAGCACGACGATGGTGTTGTCGAGCTGGCCGGATTGCTCGATGTAGTCGATGAGGCGGCCGATCTGGACGTCGGTGTGGTCAAGCATGGCCGCGAAGGCTTCCTGCAGCCGGCTCGCGACGAGTTGCTGGTCGGACGTGAGGCTGTCCCAGGGGGGAACATTCGGGTTGCTCGGGGGCAGGACCGTGTCCTCGGGCACGATGCCCATCGCCTTCTGTCGCTCGAACCACTCCTCGCGGGCCACGTCGTAGCCCTCATCGAAGCGGCCGCGGTACTTGTCGAGGTACTCCGGGGGAGCCTGGTGGGGGTCGTGGCAGGCGCCGAAGGCGACGTAGAGGAAGTACGGCTTCTGCTCGTAGATGGCCCGCTGGTCGCGGATGAACTCGATCGCGCGGTCGATCATGTCCTCGCTGACGTGGTAGTCCGGGGAGTCGGGGGTGGGGATGCGGTGGTTGTCGTAGGTGAGCTCGGGGGCGAACTGGTCGGTGAGGGCGTCGAGGAAGCCGTAGTAACGGTCGAAGCCCTTCTGCAGGGGCC
>DAOUID010000046.1:0-10152 GCA_034428315.1 Dehalococcoidia bacterium | reverse complement strand
TCGGCCAGGGAACGAGGGCCGGCCGATCCGTGGGCGCGCCCGTGAAGGCGAGCGACCCCGACTCCGATGACGTCCTCACGTACAGCCTGAGCGGGCCCGACGCCGACAAATTCGAGATCGACCCGGAGACGGGCCAGATCCGGACGAAAGCGGTGCTGGACCCGGACCTGAAGGAGACCCACAACGTCACCGTCGATGTGCACGACGGGTTCACCTCCGGCTACACCCCGTCCGAAGCCACCGACGACTCCGTGGACGTGATCATCACCATCGCCAGGTCCAGCAGCCCCGTCTTCGGCGGCTTTGCCGGCTTCGCCGGCTTTGGCGGTGGCGGGCCCTCAGGCCCGACGCCGAGCGATGCTGACTTCGAGTGGAACGTGACCCATGACATCGAGGAGCTCGCCGGCGGCCACGGCATGCCCACCGGGATGTGGTCCGACGGCAGGACCCTCTGGCTGCTGCAGAACGGCGACGGCGCCGACGACGCCATCTACGCCTACGACCTGGAGAGGGGCGAGCGCGTCGACGGGCGCGAGTTCGAGCTCGACGAGCGCAACCGCGCGCCTCGCGGCATCTGGTCCGACGGCAAGACGATCTGGGTCTCCGATAGCGGCCGGGACACGCTCTTCGCCTACGACCTTGCCACCGGCGAGCGGCTCGAGGAACGCGACATCGTGCTGGCTTCCCGCAACCGGGACGCGCGCGGCATCTGGTCCGACGGCGACACGATGTGGGTGCTCGATGGCGGCAAGGACAGCCTCTTGGCCTACAACCCCGCGAGCGGCGAGCTTCTGGCCGAGTACGCCCTGGCCAACGGCAACGATGACCCGCGCGGGATCTGGTCCGACGGGGTGACCGTCTGGGTTGCCGACGACAGCGTCAAGCGGCTCATCGCCTACCGCCTGCCCACGCCGCCGGAAGCCGGCCCCCCCGAGGAGCCACCCGCCCTCGAGCGAGTCGGGGACGAGGACTTCGAGGAGCCGGGCCGCGTTGGCAACAACAGCCCGCGCGGCATCTGGTCCGACGGCGAGGTGATCTACGTCGCCGACGCGAACGACGGCAAGCTCTACACGTACAACATGCCGAACGCCATCGACGCGCGGCTCGCGTCCCTCACGCTCAGCGGGGTCGACATCGGCGAGTTCCGCCCTGGCGTCACCGACTACGAGGGCGTCATCGGCCAGGGCGCTAGCGAGACCACGGTCACGGCCGAGGCGGTGCAGGACGGCGCGAACGTGGCCATCGCGCCCGACGACGCCGACGCCGAGGCCGAGGGCCATCAGGTGGCGCTCGACAGCGTCGAGCAGGTCATGGTGACCGTGACCTCGCCCGACGGTACGCGGATGAAGACCTACCGCGTGACCTTCGAGCCAACGGTGACGGAGCTCGCGCTCGGCCCATCGTGGACCTCGTTCGAGTGGCCCGGCGCCGACGGCACGGCCATCGACGAGGTTGGCCTTCCCGGGGAAGTCGTCGCCATCTACACCTGGGACGAGAGCGCGGGTCGGTGGCTCGGGTACTTCCCCGGCCTGGAGCACGTGCCCAGCCTCAACACCCTGCGCGCGTTCTCCTCCGGGGTGACCTATTGGATCGTGGCTGAGGAGGCAGTTGCCTGGACGCCGGGGGGCGCCGAAGCAGACGAAGAGTAGGTTCCCGGCGTGACGTGGCGGCGTCCAGCCGATGTCTCTGGCCCGCCACGCTACCCTCGCAGCAGTCACAGGTGTCCGCGTGCCGCGCGGCACATTGCTGCGACATTTCGTACCATTGCCGTCGACAGCGGCAGGCCCGGACGGGGTGTCGCGGCCGTCATCCACCTCCCTCTGGCGCAGACAATCGAAGGTTGACGATGCTTCCTCCCCTGCCACGCTGGCTGTTCGCCTGCATCCTGGTCGCTCTCGCGGCCACCCTGGTCGCCTGCGGCTCCGACGACGACGGCCGTTCGCTGTCGCTCGAGGATGCGGTTGGCCAGATGCTGCTGATCGGATTCCAGGGCGAGCGGCTGGACGAAGAAACGGCTTCGCTCCTGGACGACATCGCGCCCGGGGGCGTCATCCTGTTCGACTACGACCTGCCGTCCGGAGGAGCGAAGCCGCGCAACATCACGTCGCCGGAGCAGCTGCGCGCCCTCATCGCCGAGCTGCAGGCGCAGGCCGATATCGCCTATTTCGTCGCCATCGACGTCGAAGGCGGGCTCATCAACCGGCTCAAGCCCGTCTACGGGTTCAGCATCGATCTCGCCAGTCACCAGGTGCTCGGCGCCGGCACGGCGGCGGCAACGGGGGCCGCCGCGGCGGCCTCGGCAGAGGAGCTGCACGAGCTCGGCATCAACTGGAATCTCGCCCCCGTGGTTGATGTCAACGTCTTTCCCGAGAGCCCGGCGATCGGCGCCCTGGAGCGTTCCTTCAGCGACGACCCGGACGTCGTGGCCGCCCACGCCCGGGCATTCGCCGAGGCGCACGCCGCCGCCGGCGTCATCTCCTCCCTCAAGCACTTCCCCGGCCACGGAAGCGCCGTGGGGGACACCCACCTCGGCGTCACCGACGTTACCGCCAGCTTCGTGCGGGAAGACGAGCTGGCCCCCTATCGACGGTTGATCGAGGACGGCTACGACGACGCGGTCATGACGGCCCACATCGTGAACCGGGATCTCGATCCGACCGGTCGCCCCGCCACCCTCTCGACCGCGATCGTGACGGACCTTCTGCGCGAGGAGCTGGGCTTCAAGGGGGTCATCCTCTCGGACGACATGCAGATGGGCGCGATCGTCGAGGAGTACAGCCTCGAACGTGCCGCTGTCGAGGCGGTCAAGGCCGGGGTCGACGTGATCCTCGTCGCTAACCAGCTCTCCGACGACCGAACCGAGGTCTACCGTGTGAAGCAGGCCATTCTCGACGCCGTAGCCGGGGGAGAGATTTCGGAAGACCGGATCTACGAATCGGTCGACCGCATCCTGGAGCTCAAGCGCCGCTACGGCCTGCTCGACTAGGTGAACAGGCCCTAGCCGCCCACGCCACCGGCTATCTCGACAGGAGCCAGTCCACCAGGGCGTCTGCGAAGGCGTCGCCGTAGCCGGGGAAGTGGCCGCTGCCTTCCCCCACCCACAGCTCGATCGTGATGTCCCCGGCGCAGCTCTCCTCCACGCGATAGGCGCGGGTTTCGTCGCCCGATACCCACTGGTCGAGGTCGAGGGTCGCGTGGGGCTGGAGGTCTTCGGGCCAGTCGCAGCCGGCCCGCTGGCTCCAGCGCGTCACCATCTCGCGAGCCCCCGCGTAGAACGCCGCCTCGCCGTCGCCCGGGTTCCGCTCACGTTCGTCGCCTTCGAACCGGATCACGGCGTCGGTCGTGCCGTGGATGTGCAGCACGGACACGGGCGGTGCTCCTTCGCAGCTGGTGTCTTCGACGTAGCTCGTCCCCGCGAGGCTGGCCACGGCGCGAAGGCCCGGCAAACCCTTGCAGGCCATGTGATACGACATGAACCCGCCGTTGGAGTAGCCAAAGAAGTACACCGGACCGAAGTCGCCGGCCGTCCGCGCCAGGGCCACCAGCTCGGTCAGGTAGGTCACGTCGTCCTCGCCCGTCTTTCCCTCCTCGCAGCACCGGTCGGTGGGGTTCCAGAAGCGGTAGCCCTGGTCGTTGAGGATCCCGTTGGGCAAGAGGAGCGCGAACCCGTGGGTGTTCACGCGTTCGTGAAGGGGCACGTAGGCGGCCTGGTAGGCGGAGTCTCCCCCGAAGCCGTGCAGGGACACGATCAGCGGCGTCTCGCCGTCCACGAACTCCTGCGGCAGTACGAGAACCGACCGGTCACCCCGTCCGGGGTGGTCGATGTACACGATCTCCCCGCCCGAGTCCCGGACCAGCCCGACGGTGCGGCCCAGGACGCTTCCCTCGGCAGGGGCTGCCTGCTCGTCCTTGTCCTGCGCCAGCTGCTCCAGGATAGGCAAGGCCGGCTCCATGCTCGAAAGCACCGCCTCGATCTCTGTGAGCCGGGACTCGATGTCGGCCAGTTGCTCCTGCCTGCCTGCAGCCTCGTCTGCGGTACGGTCCTGGGCTTCCCCGCGATCGGTCAGCTCCTGCCGCAGGGCCGCGACGTCGCGCTTCAGCTCCGCGTTCTCCCCGGAGAGGGTTTCCAGCGACGCTTCCAGGCGCGTGACCCGCTCCTCCAGCTCGGCCACGTGCTCGTCGCGGGCGGCCTCGTCGCTCCCGCCGGAGCAGGCGAGTAGAGCCGTTGCCAGCAAGACGCACAACACCCCCGCGAACGCTCGCCACGGTGAGCCGGCGCCACCGACCCCGGGCGTGCCGGCAGGCCTCATCGGTTCTCGCCGAATTCGGGAATCACGCCGCAGAGTATCCACGCTTGCATCCGTTGTGAGGAGGGACGCCGTTGCGCTTTACTAACCGGCGGCGGAGTAGTCTCGACGCCGAAGGGCACGTTGAGTCCGGAGGTCGACCATGGTTCTTCCAACTGCCGCCGCCCGCAGTCTCGGCACGGAAACGGCGTTCGAGGTCCTGGCCCGAGCGAACAGGCTCGCGGCGGAGGGACGCTCGATCATCAACCTCGGGATCGGTCAGCCCGACTTCGCCACGCCCGACAACATCGTGCAGGCGGGCGCACGCGCCCTTGCCGAAGGGAAGCACGGCTACACACCCGGCGCCGGCATCCCCGAACTGCGCGAGGCGGTGGCCAGGGACCTGAAGCGTCGCCACGGAGCGGACATCGATCCCGAGACGGTGCTCATCACGCCGGGGGCGAAGCCGGTCATGTTTTTCGCGGCGCTGCTCATGGGCGAGCCGGGCGTGGAGGTGATGTATCCCAACCCGGGCTTCCCCATCTACGAGTCGGTCATCCGCTTCTCCGGCGCCACCCCCATCCCCATCGAGCTCCATGAGGCCGATGGCTTCACCTTCGACCCCGACGAGGTCCTCAGCCAGGTCAACGAGCGCACCCGCCTGATCATACTCAACAGCCCCGCGAATCCGACCGGCGGCGTCTACACCCGGGAGCAGGTCGAGCGTCTCGTCGAGGGTCTCGAACGCTGGCCCGAGGTGGTCATCCTGAGCGACGAGATCTACTCCCGCATCCTCTACGAGCGTCGCTCGCATGTCTCCTGGCTCAACTACCCTCAGCTTCGCGACCGGCTCATCGTCCTCGACGGCTGGAGCAAGACGTATGCGATGACCGGCTGGCGGCTCGGCTACGGCGTCTTTCCGCCCGATCTCTTCCCGTTCGCGGAGCGACTCGCCATCAACAGCTACAGCTGTCCCAACGCCGCCACCCAGTACGCGGCGATCGAAGCGCTCGAAGGTCCACAGGATGCCGTCGACGTCATGACGAAGGCGTTCGACGAGCGCCGCAGGGTCATCGTCAGGGAGCTCAACGACGTGCCCGGCGTGAGCTGCGTCGATCCGGGCGGCGCCTTCTACGCCTTCCCCAACATCTCCGGGACGGGCATCGACACCCGCGTACTGCAGGAGCGCTTGCTCGAGGAGGCCGGGGTCGCCGTGATCGCCGGGACCAGCTTCGGCCATCTTGGCGAGGGCTATCTGCGCTTCAGCTATGCCGCCTCCCTCGAGGAGATCGTCGAAGGGGTCGACCGCATGCGTACCCTGCTGGCGAGCGGCTAGCGCAAGCCCTGCTGCTGCACAAACTCCCGCAGGGCCGCCGCGCATGCCTCCGGTTGCTCGAGCGGGAGGAAGTGGGTCGCATCGGGAAGGAAGTCGTAGTCGACCTCTCGAATGTCGCCGAGGTCGAGCGTGGGAATGTAGGTGTAGGGCAGCGTCGGATCCGCTCCGAACGCCTTGACCGGGCAGGCGAATTCGGCGAAGTCGATGGACACCGCGAAGAGCCTGCCGTACTCGATGATTTGCGCTTCGTACTCCGGTGGGCAGATCAGCTCGTACCCCTCCCCCGAGGGCAGCTCCCGGAGGGTCGTTGCCGCCATCAGCTCGAGCACCCCGGGGACGGTGTTCCGGTAGTTGGGGGAGAAACCCAGCAGCTCGACGAAGGCTTGCCTGCTCTTGAAGCGGTACCCCCTCCGCCGCACCGTGCCCGCCGTCTTGATCGACGCCTCGTCGAACTCCTCGTGGCTGATCCCCGGCCTGCGGAGCGGCGGATCGAAGAGGAAGAGCCCGGAGAAGCCGCGGCACTTCCCGGGCGATAGCAGCGTCGTCAACGCCGAGACGGAGTGGAAGACTCCGGTCTTCGGCTTCTCCCCGTACTCGGCGTCGACCGCCTTCAGGACCGTGTCCTGGTCACGCGCGATCGTGGGGACGGTGTGTCCGCCCAGGGCGCCGACCTCGTTCCAGCCGTGATTCCGCAGGTCGTAGAGCACGAGGTCGAACTCGTCCTCGAGAAGCGACCAGAACGGGTAGTAGAGGTCGATGGCGAGCCCGTTGCCGTGGCTCAGGACGAGTCGCGGTCCGGCCGGATTCCCGTGCCGCCGCACCTTGATCACCGTGTCGCCGTCCACCTGGACGTCCAGTACGGAGAGCGGTTCCGGCAGCCTCCAGGCTGCCTCGGGATCACTCATCGGTAGGCACCTGTTCCGCGCTCGGTGTCCGTCTTGAAATCGACACGCGCAACTCTACCTCCCCGGCAACCTCCAGGGACGCCAACACCCTTGGCAAGGGAACCCGCCATCGCGGGCCGCGCGCTCCGGCGAGAGCAGCGACCGGCGACGCCTAGCCCGCGTCGAGGTGCGCGATCAGGTCAGACGGGGTCAGGAGCTCGGCAAACTGCTCGGCCGAAATATCGACGCCGAACTCCTCGTTCACGAGCTTCCAGAATGCCACGATGTCGGGGGAAGGAACGCCGGCGTCGGCGAAGTTGCGGCTCTCGTTCAGAGGCGACCCCGGCGTTCGGCCCTCGACCTCCAGGTTGTCGTCGACGAGCTTCCTCAGCCGTTCTTCGGTTGTGGCCATGGGTACACACTCCTGTAGAAAATTGAGTCCATTCGAGGCGAAAGAATAGGCAGGCCTCTGAGGCTCGTCAATCTGGAATCGGGAACCGCATCGGTTCGCGGGTCCTTGGGACCGCCCGGCCTGAAACCGGAACCGTTGCCACCGGACCGGTATTCCCGCGGCGGGACACGCCCGTGATCCCGCCCGCTCTCTACCGTGGAGATGCAGCGCCCGCCCCCGCTCCCGTACGCTGGTTCACATGGCCGAATTGCCGAGTGCCGCCCCGCCCACGACCGTGGTCACGGTCTACCCGATGACCGGCCGGCAGCTCTTCCTGAACGTTCCCCACGCAGTCTGCGAGGAGTGCGATCTGACCGTTCGCCTCGTCCAGCGCGTCGCCTCCGACCTGCCCCACGTCCAGGTTCGCATCAAGCCCTGGTTCAACCACATGTTCGATGCCCTCCGCCGTGGCGGCTGGCACCCCCCGGTCGTGACGATTGACGGGAGGGTCACGACACAGGGCGTAGTCCCCGACGAGGGCGAGCTTCGCAGCGCCCTCGCGCGTCCCGCCCAACCCGCCGCCATCGGCGCCGATGACGCCTGACCATCCTGGCGCCCCCGCCGGTGCTTCGCGCATGCTCCCCGGCGGCCACTTCGCCGTCGGCACCGCGCGCGAATGGGTCAGGGGCCTTTTGGCCATCCTCATCCTCTTCGGCCCCGCGATGCTCCCCCTGCGCCTCGCCGCAGCCCTGCCAGACCGGCTCCACGGGCGGAGGGCCTGCCGGACCGCGGAGCGCTGGTGGGCCTGGCTCGCCGCCCGCCTCATCGGCCTCCGTATCCACATGCACGGTCTCGAGCACATCGACGGGCCTGGTCCGTACGTCGTCGTTTCCCTCCACGAAGGCTTCGCCGACGGCCTCGCGCTGCTCCACCTTCCCCTCTCGCTCACCGCCGTCGCCCGCGACGAGCTCGCCACGTTCCCGCTCCTCGGCCCACAGCTGGCGCGGGGGCGGCATCTCTTCGTCCGTCCCGAGAAGCCACTCGAGACAACCCGCACGCTTCGTCGCGAGGCCCGCGCCGCCATGGAGGCCGGGGATAGCATCCTGCTCTTCCCCCAGGGCTCCATCCTGGGCATCGAGGTCGCGTTTCAGCCGGGCGCCTTCAGCCTCGCGGGCCGCCTCGGCCGCCCGCTCCTCCCGGTTGTGGTCACCGGTGGCCACCGTGTCTGGGAGCACCCCTTCGCCCCCACCCTGAGAACGCACCAGTCCATGACCGTGGACGTACTCCCCCCGGTCCCGCCCGGCGAAGCCGGCCCCCGGCGAGAAGCAATCGAGCGGCGCATGAAGCAGGTGGCCCTGGCCGGCGCGACGCCGCCCCGCCACTTCGTTCCCGCTCGCGATGGCTTCTGGGACGGCTACCGCTACGAGATCGACTCGGCGTTCCCCGATCTCGCGCAACAGGTGGCGGCCCATCGGGCCGCCGGGTCCGGTGCGCGGCGGGGACGCTCCTAGTCCGCTCAGCGCGGGTCGAACTCCACCAGCAGGTCTCCCACCGAGCGGATGCTGCTCCCACGCTTGCGGGCCCTGATTGTGTCCATCTGCTCTTCGGCCAGCCGTGGCGCCTTCATCACCCGCAGCAGCTCCTCCGCGCCCACGATCGCCTCCCGGCGGGCGAGCTGATAGCCGATGCAGAAGTGGCGCCCGAGCCCGAACCCGAGGTGTCCGAACAGGCCGTCGCGGGAGTAACCGGCCCGCAGATCGCGCTCCGAGTACAGGTCCCCCCGGAACGGGTCGAACCGGTCCGGCTCGTCGAAGACCGTCTCGTCGCGGTTTCCCGAGGCGATCCAGAGCCGCACGACCGCCCCGTAGGGAATGAGCGTGCCCGCCAGCTCCACGTCGCGGGTCGCGCCCCGGTCCTCCCGGTGCACCGGTGGCGAGTGGCGCATCGTCTCGCTGAAGTAGTGGTCCAGCAGGCCGTGATCCGCCTCCAGCCGCGCGACCAGCTCGGGCTCTTGCAGCACGTTCAGCCACATGTTGCCCATCGCCTTGTCGGTCGTCTCCCCGCCACCCGCGAGCAAGAGCGACACGAACGTCTTGATTGCAGGGTCGGGAACGCCCTCGCGGATGAGGCGCGAGGTCAGGTCCTCGCCGAGGTTGCGACGCCGAACTTCGAGGAAGGGTGTCATGTACTCCTGGTACTCCGCCCTCGCCTTCAGGGCCGTTTCCCGCGTGTCGTCCGCCCAGCCCATCCCCATCATGAATTGCTGGTACCACCGCTGGAACAGGGCGAAGTCCTCCATCGGCAGACCGAGCATCGTCATGATCACGCGGATCGGGAGCTGGCTCGTGAACTCCTGCGTGAGGTTGACGTGACCACGCCCGGCGAACGCCTCGACCAGGGAGCGGGCCACGTCCCGGACGATCGGCGTGAACGCATCGAGCTTCCGGCCCACCAGTGCGTCGCCCACGAGATTGCGCTGCTCCGCGTGCTCCGCGCCCCCCAGGCTCAGCATGGTCGGCCCCAGCACGCCGTCCGTTTCGTAGCTGTGCGGACGGGTTCCGAAGGCCTCTTCGTCGCGGAACGCTTCCACCAGGTCCCAGTACCGCGTGACGTGCCACTGGTTGTGCAGCCGGTCGTGGTAGACGGGATGGTGCGTGCGCAGCCGGCCGTACAGCGGGTACGGGTCCGCGAGGAACTCCGCGCCGTCGAAGTCGCTTGCGTCGATGATTGCGCCGTCTGTGGGCGAGGAGTCCGCGGCTGAAGAGGTCGTCGACGACATAGCTACCTTCCCCCGGTCCGCCCTGCCCCTGCCGGGCGCTATCCGCGCGGGGACCTGCAATGTGCCCGAGCCTAACCGACCCCCGTCTGACTTACACGCCCGGCGCCCCGCACTGCGCCGCCGCGCCCCGGTTCCCCGTTCGGATCGCGCCGTGCACCTTGACCGCCTATCAACACCGCTGGTAGGCATACACCATCACGTTGAGGAGGCAGGAACATGGGCAAGTACTTACTCCAGGCGAGCTACACGCAGGCAGGCCTCGCGGGCCTGGTCAAGGAGGGTGGGACCAGCCGTCGTGCGGCCCTGGCCGAGACAATCGAGGGCGTGGGCGGAACGCTTGAGTCGCTCTACTACGCCTTCGGCGACACCGACCTGGTCATCATCGCGGACCTTCCCGACGATGCCGCCGCCACAGCCGTCTCGCTCGCGGTGGGCTCGGCGGGTGCGCTCAGCGCGAGCGTCACGGTGCTGGTCAC
>DAOUID010000045.1:0-9055 GCA_034428315.1 Dehalococcoidia bacterium | reverse complement strand
TGCCAGGTGCCGTAGCGGCCCCCCGGCGCGAAGAGGATGTGTCCCAGCAGGTACACCTGCATGTCGTTGAACTCGCCCGTTGACGAGGTGTAGCGGAGCAGCGTCTGCAGCAGCGGTTTCGCCGGGTCCACCACCCCCGGCCTCGGGTGCAGGAGCAGCGGCGTCATCGGGTGGTCCATCAGGTGCTTCCCCACCCCCTGCAGGTCGGCCGCCGATGCAATCCCCAGCTCCGCCAGCTCCTCCGCCGGGCCGATGCCGCTCCGCAGCAGGATCGCCGGGCTCATCACCGCCCCCGCCGAGAGCACGATCTCCCGCCCCCGCACCTCCTGCACCTCGCCGTCGCACTCGACCCGCAGCCCCACCGCGCGTCCGTCCTCCACGAGCACCCGGTCGACCAGGCAGTGGCCCCGGATCGTGAGGTTCAGCCGGTTCCGCGCCTGCGAGAGGAATCCGAGGTTGGCTGACCAGCGCGTCATCTGGTTCGGACCGCCGCGATTCATCGCCGCCCGCGTGATGCCCGTCGTCTCCGGGTCATTCTGATCGCGGTCTTCTTCGAAGCCCGCCGCCACGCAGGCGTCGTAGAAGGCCTGCTGGACCGGCTGCAGCTCCTCGCGCGTCCAGCGGCGCACCGGGATGGGTCCGCCCTGCCCGTGGAAGTCCCCGCCTTCGTCCCGGTCGTCCTCGATCGCGCGGAAGTAGGGGAGGCACTGCTCCCAGCCCCAGCGCTCGTCGCCGGTCAGCTCCGCCCAGCGGTCGTAGTCGCCCGGCGCCCCCCGGATGGCGACTCCCGTGTTGATCGCCGACGATCCACCGACCAGCTTCCCTCGCGGCAGGGGCGCCACCCGCCCAGGCACGAACGTCGCGTCGAACCCCCAGTCGTGCGCCACGGTCGAGGGCTCGTGGATGCTGTTCACGTCGTCCGGGAGCGATTCCAGCGTTGCGTAGTCCGGACCCGCGTCGAGCAGCAGCACCGAACGCGAGCGGTCCTCGCTCAGCCGCGCCGCCATGACCGCCCCCGACGACCCCGCCCCCACGATGATGACGTCGTACTCCACCCCCCTAGCTCCCCGCCACGGCCGCGTCGATGCGCGCCATCAGCTCGGCGTCCAGCGGTCCCTTCTCCTCCGCCTCCAGGCATTCCGCCAACTCCGCGCGGTTCTTCACGCCCAGGATCACCGTCGCGATGCCCTCCATCGAGAGCGTGTAGCGGTGCGCGAGCGAGGCGGGCGACTCGCCCGCCTCCGCTGCCAGCGCCCGGAATGGCGCCGCCCGCCGGAAGTCGACCACCTCCGGGTGGTCATCCGGGAGGTCGCGGTCGATCGCGTCCGTAAGCGCGCCCGCCTGCACCGCGCGGATGCCCATCACCCCCACGCCCCGCGCGTTCGCCGCCGCGATCAGTTCGCGGGGCCGCGGGTCCTCGTCGTAGGCGCGCATGCCGCCGGGCGAGTCGAGCAGGTTGGCCACGCACTGGATCGCCGCCGGGGCGGGATCCTCCGCGAGCGTTTCGAGCAGCGCGCCCGGCACCCCCACCCCGCTCACGCCCCACGCCCCGATCGTGCCGTCCGCCACCATCGCCTCGAACGCGGGCCGCGCCGCCTCCACGAACAGGCTGCGGGGCGTTCCCCGCCCCTCGAATCCGTCCGGCACGACCATCCCGTGCAGGAAGAACAGGTCGACCCGCTCCATCCGCAGCCGGTCGAGGCTCGCCGCCAGCGCCTGCCGCAGCGCGCCCGCCGCCTCCCCCGCCGGGACGTTGCCCAGGTGGTGCTTCGTCGAGATGCGCACGCCCTCCGGCAGCCGGCCGCCGAAGGCCTCCCCCACCACGCGCTCCGCCTCGCCGTTGCCGTAGCCGGGCGCCACGTCGAGGAAGGTGATGCCCCCATCGATCGCCGCGCGAACGGTCTCGACCGCTTCCTCGCGCGTCGTCGCGCCCCAGACCCCGCCGGTGCCGCCGCCCCCGAGCGTGAGCGCACTGACCGGCCCGAGCTTCCCGAACGTCCGTGTTTCCATGCGCGCGAGTCTACCGATCGGCTGCTGCGCCCGCCGCCTCCCCGATGCCCGCCCGCTGCAGCGCCGCGACGATCCGCTCGGCGGTGCCCTCGGGCGGGTCCGCGCGGTAGGTCATGATCGCCACCGCGTCCACCAGCTCGACCCGCGCCAGCGTCGCCAGCGTCTCCTCGAAGGCGCCCCACGCCTCCTCCTCGCCGGCCTCGATCCGCCGCCGCAGCTCCTCCGGCGCGGGAATGCGCAGCCGCTCGCTGATCGCGTCCAGCGACTCCGGCGTGAGCAGCGGCATTGCCATGGCCACCATGCGCGCCTCCGGCTCGACTGCCTTCACGAACCCCGCCGATCGCAGCAGCGGCGCGAGCTCGAACACGGGCTGCGTCCAGATGCTGCGGGCGCCCGCCCGCAGCTTGCCCGCCAGGATGCGCTCGCTTCGCTCGTCCGTGCGGTACTGGTCCAGCGCCGCGCCGATGGCCATCCCGGGAGCCTGCTCCCGGACGACCGCGATAGCGTCGGTCACCCGCGTCCCCGGCGTTTCGGCGGCGTGGTCGCCCCGAAGGCAGAGCACGTGGCCGAGCCCCGCCTGGTGCGCTCGCGCGATGTCGGCCGTGACCTCCTCGATCGGGCGTCCCCCGGTCGCGAGGTGCCAGATCGGCTCGAGGCCCTCGCGCTGCAGATCCAGCGCCGCCTCCAGGCTCGACTGGCGCTCCGGCCGCTGGATCACGTTCACCGTCGTCGTGCAGGCCTCGAGCAGCCGCGCGCGGCGCAGCAGCACCGCCGGCTTCGATGCCTTCGGCGGCGTGATCTCCAGCGAGACGGGGAACTCCCCCCGCGCCATCGCTTCCCTGAAGGACATCGGTCAAGCCTGTGCCGAAGCCCCGTACGAGTCCAGCCGCCGCCCGCTCCCTAGCGCCCCGTCACGCTCTCGCCCAGCAACGCCGACCGCGCCGCCGCCACCGCGTAGAGCGAGCCCGTGACACAGATCAGATCGGCGTCCTCGGCCCGCTGCCGCGCCTGCGCGATGCCCTCCGCCACGCTCCGCGCGACCTCCACGTGCGGGGTAAGTGGCGCCAGCTCCGCCGCCATCTCCGCGGGCTTGCGGGCGCGCCGCGAGTCCAGCCCGCAACACCAGATACCGCTCGCCAGCCCCGCCAGCTTGTAGGCGATGCCGCGCAGGTCCTTGCCGCCCATCGTGCCCAGCACGAAGAAGCAGCGCCGCCACTCCAGGTACTCCCGCAGCGCCTCCGCCAGCGCCGCCGCCGCCGCCGGGTTGTGCGCCCCGTCCGCCACCACCAGCGGACGCTGCCCCATCACCTCCAGCCGCCCCGGCACCCGTGTCCGCGCGATGCCCCCCGTGATCGCCTCGTCGTCGATGGCCGCTCCCCGCGCGCGCAGCTCCTCTGCCACCGCCACCGCCGTCGCCGCGTTCCCCACCTGGTGACTCCCCAGCAGCGGCGTCCGCAGCTCCCGCGACCCGTCCCGCCCGTGCAGCAGGAACGACTGCCCGAAGACGTACCGCTCCAGCACGTCGGTGCTCCACTCCTCGTCCACCAGCCTCAGCTCCGCCCCGACCTCGCGGCAGCGGTCGCGGATCACCTGCGTCACCGCCGGGTCGGGCTGGGGCGCGAGCACGCAGGTCGAACCCGGGCCGATGATCCCCGCCTTGTCCTTCGCGATCGCGACGGTCGTGTCCCCCAGGATGGCGGTGTGGTCGAGCGCGATCGGCGTGATCACCGCGATCTCCGCGCCCCCGTACACGTTCGTCGCGTCGAAGGAGCCGCCCAGCCCCACCTCCACCACCTGCCAGCCCCCGTCGCCCAGCCGCTCCCGCGCGATCCAGTGGAAGACGGCCGTCAGCACGCCGAACGTGCTCACCTCGCTCCCGGGCCGCCCCTTCTCCGCCTCCACCGCCGGCCGGATGGCGCTCAGCCCCGCCCCCAGCTCCGCCATTGGCACCGGCTCCCCGTCGATGCGGATGCGCTCGGCGTACGAGTGCAGGTGCGGGCTCGTGAAGAGCGCCGTCCGCTCCCCGCCCGCCCGCAGGATGCCCTCGATCATCGCCGAGACGCTCCCCTTCCCGTTCGTGCCGGTCACGTGCACCGTGCCCCGCCCCTGCTGGGGGTCGGCCACGCGGTGCAGCAGCGAGCGCATCGAGGCGAGGTTCATGGGCGGGCTCGCCGAGGCGCCCGGATCTCGCTCCATGTCCACGAACGACTCGAGGAACCTGATGGCCTGCCGCGCGTTCATGCGCGCATTGTAGGTTCGGTGTGCAATGCTGGGCTCGCCGTGCCCGACACTGCCCATCCCTTCGGTCCTCGCTTCGAACGCGCCATCGCCCTCATCGACGAGGCGAATGCGCCAGACCCGGTGACCATCGAGGTCGACGGCCGGGCCGTGCCCAAGGAGCTCACCCACGCGCGCATGCTCACGGCCTGGGTCGAGCGCCTCCTGCCCGAACCCGGCGAGGCCCTGCTCCTCGCCGCCCGCGCCCACCACATCCGCCGCTGGGAGTCCCCCCGCGACACCTTCCCGGCCGGCCGCCGCGGCTACCTTCGCTGGCGCCGCGACCTCCAGCTCCGCCACGCCGCCCACGCCCGCGCCATCCTCGAGGAGGCGGGGTACGACGAGGACACGATCGCCCGCGTCGAGCGCCTCATCCGCAAGGAGACCCCGAAGCGCGACCCCGAGGGGCAGGCCTTCGAGGACGGCCTCACCCTCGTCTTCCTCGAAACCCAGCTCCACGACCTGGCCCTCGATACCGACCCGGAGACCATGGCCGGCGTCATCCAGAAGACCTGGCGCAAGATCAGCCCCGAGGCCCGAGAGCTCGCCCTCGCCTCCGACCTCGCGCCCGAGGACCGCGCCCTCATCGAACGCTCCCTCGCCTGACTCGGCGTCTTCCGCAACCTCCTACAATTGATCCCATGACCGCTGAGGACTTCGCCCGCGAGTTGCTGGAGGCCCGGCCTGATCGCTTTGCCTCCCTGCTGGCGGATGCGCCCGCGCCCCTTGCGTTCGCTGCCGCTTCCACGGCCCGCACCGTCGCGACCCTCGTGCGGGCCACCCGCGCCACCTACGTCCTCCTCGTCGAGGGCGAGCCCCCGCCCGCCGATGCCGGCCTCGATGCCGCGGCCGCCGAGCGGCTCGCCGCCGGCCTGGCCTCCTATCGCACGCTCCACATCGCGGGCGCGTTCGGCCACACCGGCCAGGTCGAGGTCGTCGAGCGCGGCCCCAAGGTGGCCGATGGCATCCGCCAGGCCGCCGAGCGCTACGCCCTCGGCGAGCACGTGCGCGTCCACTCCGGCAAGCCGCCCACCGTTGTCCACGCCCTCAACGGCCCCTACGATCTCATCGTCCTCGGCGGCCGCTGGCGCGAGTACGAGCGCATGGAGGAGGACCTCACCCGCCTCCTGCGCATCGGCGGCTCCCTCACGATCATCAACGCCGCTCCCCTTGCCGCCTCCGAGGGCCGCGAGGCCGAAGCCCTCCGCAGCTTCCTCTCCTTCCTCGCTGCCGACGAGCGCTACCTGCTCAGTACGGGGCTCGACTTCGCCGGCGTGCTCGCCGCCCGCATCCGCTAGCCCGCGTGACCGAACCTCCCCGCCGCCGCGTCCCCGTCGCCCCTGAGCAGAGCGTGCGCGAGGAGCGGCGCAGCTTCTTCCGGTATGCCGCCATCCTCGGCGTCATCGTCGGCATCCCCCTGGGCGTCCTCGGCCTCCCCGCCCTCCTCAACGTCTTCTTCGATGAGCCGACCATTCCGGTGAACGGCGCGCACAGCGGGGATGGCCTCACCCTCTGGGTGGAGTCGCACGAAGTCGACGAAGGGCCGCCCCGCGCCGTGACTGTCACCCTGGACCTGCGCACAGCCGAGCCCTGGTCGTTCGACCCGGAAGGGGTCGAACTGGAACTGTCGGAGGGAGACGGCGCGCCTCTTGCGTCGTTCGTCGCCCCCGACGTGTTCGAGGCGGGGCCACAGGGCACCCTCGTCCTGCGCTTCTCCCTCGCGGGCGCCGACGAAGACGTCGAGCCTGTGGCCGTCCGCTTCCGCGATCCAAAGGTCCGCTTCGCCCTCACGGAGGAGGACCATTGACGGGTCCCCTCAAGACCCTCCCCCACCACCTCCGCCCCGGCCTGCGCCTGGTCTTCATCGGCTACAACCCCGCCGTCTACTCCGCCGAGGTCGGCCACTACTACGCCCGCCGCGCCAACGTCTTCTGGAAGCAGCTCAACGAAAGCGGCCTCCTCGCCCGCCCCGCCGGCCCCGAGGACGACGCCTCCCTCATGGACGAGGCCGGCATCGGCTTCGTCGACCTCTGCCCCCGGCCAACCGTCCGCGCCGACGAGCTCACTCCCGACGAGATCGCCGAGGGCGCCCAGCGCCTCCTCGGCCAGCTCGAAGAGAACCAGCCCACCTTCGCCGTCTTCAGTGGGCGCGGCATCTACGTCCACTTCGCCCGCCACGCCCTCGACCTTCCCCGGTCCGCCCTCGCCGGCCGCCCCGATGGCGTCCAGCCCGAGCGCATCGGCCAGACCATCCCCTACGTCGTGCCCTCCTCCAGCGGCCTCGCCAGCCGCTGGAGGAAGGAGCGGCTCGCCCTCCTGCGGGAGCTGGCGGACCTCCTCGGCCCCCCGCCCCCGTCCCCGCGCTCGTAGGATCGCGCTGTGCGCGCCGCAGTCCTCGAACGCCTCTCCCCGGCGGATGCCGGTCCTCTCGCTGTGGCCACCCTCCCCGTCCCCGTCCCCGCCCCCGGCGAGCTGTTGCTGCGGGTCCACGCCTGCGCCGTCTGCCGCACCGATCTCCAGATCTGCGAGGGCGACATCGAGGCCCGCCGCCTCCCCGTCGTCCCCGGCCACCAGGCCGTCGGGACCGTCGAGGCGGTCGGCGACGGCGTCGAGGGCTGGAGCATCGGCGACCGTGCCGGTGTCGCCTGGCTCGCGGGCGCCTGCGGCGTCTGCTCGCGCTGCGGCGCCGGCCGCGAGAACCTCTGCGAGGCCGCCGAGTTCACCGGCTGGGACCGCGACGGTGGCTACGCCGAGCGCCTCGCCGTGCGCGCCGCCTTCGCCCACCCCCTCCCCGCCGACCTCGACCCCGTCGAGGCCGCGCCCCTCCTCTGCGGCGGCATCATCGGCTACCGCGCCCTGCGTCTCTCCGGCATCGAGCCCGGCGCCCGCCTCGGCCTCTACGGCTTCGGCGCCTCCGCGCGGCTCGCCCTGCAGGTCGCCAGGCACTGGGACTGCGAGGTCTTCGTCGCCACCCGCTCCGACCGCGACCGCGAAAGCGCCCGCGACCTCGGCGCGGCCTGGGCCGGCGGCACGCACGATGCCCCTCCCGCCCCCCTGGATGCCGCCGTCACCTTCGCCCCCGCCGGCGAGGTCGTGGTCGCCGCTCTCAAGGCCGTCGACCGGGGAGGCACGGTCGCCGTCAACGCCATCCACCTCGACCGCATCCCCGAATTCGCCTACGAGCACCTCTGGTGGGAACGCAGCCTCCGCAGCGTCGCCAACTTCACCCGCGAGGACGCGCGCGAGTTCCTCGCCCTCGCCGCCGCTATCCCCATCCGCACGGAGACCCAGGTCTACCCCCTCGAAGCCGCCAACCAGGCCCTCGCCGACCTCGCGGCCGGCAGGGTCGCGGGCGCCGCCGTCCTCCGCATCGACTGACCGCTACACTTTCCCGACTCCCCGGAAGGAGCCCGCCGTGTCCTCCGACCCCACCTCAGAATCCCTCGACGAGATGCGCGCACGGAACACCGCCGCCCCCGTCTCCCTCGAGGAAATGCTCGCGCTCAACCGAAACGTGATCGAGGAGTTCCGCGCCAACGACGGCAAGGTGAGCGGCATGTTCGCGAACGAGCCCCTCCTTCTCCTCACCACCACCGGCGCGAAGAGCGGCGAGAGGCGCACCAACCCCCTCGTCCACACCCTCGACGGCGACCGCGTCGTCATCATCGCCTCGTTCGGAGGCGCGCCGAAGCATCCTGCCTGGTTCCTCAACATCCGCGCCAACCCCGAGGTCACCATCGAGCTCCCGGGGGAGACGTTCACCAACAACGCTCTCATCCCCGAGGGCGAGGAGCGCCGCCGCATCTACGACCAGCACGCCGCCGAGATGCCGCGCTTCGCCGAGTACCAGGCAATGACCTCGCGGGAGATCCCCGTCGTCGTCATCCCCCGCCCGTAGCAACCGGGCGCAGCGCCAGCCACCGCGGGCGGCTAGACTCTCCCGACGCAACCCGAGGAGACGCCCATGACGTCAGAAGACCCCATCGCCCAGATGATCTCCTACAACAACCACCTCATCGAGCAGTTCCGCGCCAACGGCGGCAAGGTCACCGGCCGCTTCGCCGACGCTCCCCTCCTCCTCCTCACCACCACCGGCGCGAAGAGCGGCGAGAAGCGCACCACCCCCCTCGCCCACAGCACGGACGGCGACAACATCATCATCATCGCCTCCTACGCCGGGAACCCGAAGCACCCCCAGTGGTACCACAACATCCGCGCCAACCCCGAGGTCACGATCGAGCTTCCCGACCAGACCTTCACCACCAACGCCATCATCCCCGAGGGCGAGGAGCGCCAGCGCCTCTTCGACGCGCAGGCCGCGAAGATGCCCGCCTTCGCCGAGTACCAGGCCAAGACCACCCGCGAGATTCCCGTCATCGTCATCCCCCGCCCGTAGCGCGGGTACCCGAAAGGAAGGAACCCCGATGCCCCGTCCCCGCGTCCTCACCGAGCTCGACGAGTGGCCCCGCCACCAGACCATCGACACCTTCAACTCCGTCCAGACCGCCAGCCCCGAGTGGAGCGACGGCTACTGGCACTGCTTCGGCGACCCCGACGGCGAGGTCAACCTGATCACCGCCATCCGCCTCTATCCCAACACCGACGTGATGGACGCCTACGCCATCGTCAGCCTCGACGACGGCAAGCAGTACAACCTCCGCGCCAGCCGCCGCCTCCGCCCCCGCATCGACGAGCTCCGCGTCGGCCCCTTCTGGCAGGAGATCATCCGCGGCATGCGCACCCTCCGCATCGGCTGCGACGACAACGC
>DAOUID010000044.1:0-2129 GCA_034428315.1 Dehalococcoidia bacterium | reverse complement strand
GGCTGGGAGTCGTCGTGCTCGCCGGGGAGCAGAGCGAGGCCATGGTGTCGGACATGGCGCCGGCGCTGCATCGCGTGGCGGGGACGCCCGCGGCGCAGTACGTGATCGACGCCGCGCGCAGGCTCGACCCGGCGACCGTGGTCGTGGTGGGGGACGAGCGGGGCCAGGGAGAGCAGGCGCTGAGTGGCGCCGATGCGTTCCTGGCGGGACCGCGCGAGCTGTTCCAGTCCCTCGGGGAGTGCGAGGCGACGCTATTCGTGTGGGGCGATACGCCCCTGCTGGACCCTGCCGCCATGCTGGCCGTGGTGAAGCGGCGCGAGGAGACACGCGCGCGGCGGGCTTACCTGACGAGCGGGGACGGGGACGACGTGGCCGTGTGCGTTGAGACGGCCTGGCTCGTGGAGCAGGACCCGCGGGGCAAGAGCTTCACGGAGTGGCTGGTTGAGCGGGCGGACTCGGACAGGAGCCCGGCGGCCACGGTCCCGGCGGGCGACGAGGCGAGCCTGCGGCTCGTGAACCGCCAGGCGCTGGCGCTGGCGGAAGGCCTCGTGCGGGAAGGGATCATCGCCCGCCACCAGGCGGCAGGCGTGACCTTCCGTGACCCGTATTCGGTCTACGTGGACCGCGGGGTGCGACTGGAGGCGGACGTGGTGGTCGAGCCGAACTGCTACCTGTACGGCGAGACCTCTGTGGCGACGGAGGCGGTGATCGGGCCGGGGGCGACCCTGCGGAACGCGAGCATCGGGGCGGGGAGCCGGGTCGAGCACTCGGTGGTGGAGGACTCGACGGTCGGGCAGGGGACGACGGTGGGGCCGTTCGCGCACGTGCGCGCGGGGGCGGCGATCGGAGACGGCTGCGAGATCCACAACTACGCGGAGGTGAAGAACTCCGTCGTGGGCGACGGGGTGAAGATGCACCACTTCAGCTACCTGGGGGATGCGGACGTGGGCGAGGGGGCGAACATCGGGGCGGGAGCGGTGACGGTGAACTTCGACGGGACGGAGAAGCACCGGACGCACATCGGCAACCGGGCCTTCGTGGGGTGCGACACGATGCTGATCGCGCCGGTCTCGGTGGGAGACGGCGCCTTCACGGCGGCGGGGGCGGTAGTGACACGGGACGTGGAACCAGGCGTGCGAGTGGCGGGCGTGCCAGCGCGGGTGCTTCCCGGGAAGGAGGAGGAGGGCTAGCGATGGAAACGGGCGAGATCGTGGCCATCGTCGTGATTTTGGCGGCGTCGGTGGTGCTGGCGCTGGTGGCGGGGGCGGAGACGGCGCTGGAGCGGACGAACGTGGCGCGCATCCAGTCGCTGGCGCGGCAGGGAAACCCGGCGGCGCTGCGGATCGTGGGGACGGTCGAGCGGCCGCTTGAGCCGCTGGGCCCGCTGACGACGGCGCGGATCCTGGCGGCGGCGGGGGTTGTCTCGGCGTTCGCGTACATCGGGGCGGTGGAGCTGGGGACGGGCGGCGCGGCCTGGATCGGCATCGCCGGGGGCGTGTGCGCAGCGCTCGTGCAGATGACGGTAGGCACGTGGGCGGCGCGCCGGCCGGAGTACTCGGTGCTGCAGCTTCACCGCGTGATCGTGGCCGCGCGCTGGGTGTTCGCGGCGCCGGCGTGGGTGCTGAGCGTGCCCGCGCGCCTGATCGCGGCGCCGCTGCAGGGCGTGGGGCCGGGCTCGGGGAACGAGGACATCCTGGCGTTGCTCGAACGGGAAGAGGCGACCGGGGGCGTAGAGGAGGAAGAGGAGCGGATGATCCGGGGGATCATCGGACTGGAGGACAAGACGGCGCGGGAGGTGATGGTGCCGCGCATCGACATCGTGGCGACGGAGGTGGAGGCGAGCGTGAGCGAGGCGGCGCGGCTCGCGACGGAGCGCGGGTTCAGCCGGATTCCCGCCTACGGGGAGAGCATCGACGACATCGCGGGGCTGGCGTACGCGAAGGACATGCTGGACGCGATCCTCTCGAGGCAGGACTCGTCGCTGCGCGCGCTGCTGCGGGAAGCGGTGTTCATCCCGGAGACGAAACACGCCGACGAGCTGCTGAAGGAGATGCGGGCGAACCGGACGCACCTGGCGATCGTGGTCGACGAGTACGGGGGCACGGCGGGGCTGATCACGATCGAGGACC
>DAOUID010000043.1:0-14084 GCA_034428315.1 Dehalococcoidia bacterium | reverse complement strand
CCGTCGACGCCGTCTACCGCGCCATCAACCGCATCACCGGCCTCTCGCCCGAGCTCACCGAGTTCAGCGTGAACGCCGTGACGGAGGGCATCGACGCCCAGGGGAAGGTCACCATCCGCATCGAGGACGAGGGCCAGACCTACACCGGCCGCTCCGCCGATACGGACATCATCGTCGCCAGCGCGAAGGCGTACATGGCTGCCCTCAACCGCATGCTCAACGTCCGCGCGCGTGTCCAGGGAGCGACCGTCAATAGCTAGTCCCCGGCGAAGGGAAGCGGATCGGCGGCGGGCGCTCCAGGCGCTCCCCGCCGTCGCGATCCTGCTGCTTGGCCTCACCCTGCTTAGCGGGTGCACGCGCGACAAGTCGTACCTCACCTCGCCCTCGGCCAAGGCCCTCCTCGGCGTCACGACGCCCGCCCTCCTCGCCTTCGACCCCCGCGACGCGCCCCCCGCCGATGTCCCCGCCCCCGACGGCTGGCGCCTCACCGTCGACCTCGCCCGCTTCGGCGAGCTCGAGAACGGCACCCCCGCCCTCGCCATCCTCCTCGATATCGAAAGCGAACCCGGCGCTGTCATGGACCTCTGGCTGTCGGACGACGAGGGCGCGCTCGCGCGCTGGTCGGGCGGCTCCACCGAGGACTACCGCGGCGATGCCTGCTTCCAGCTCCCGCTCGTCAGCGAGGACGGCGAGCACGCCCTGCCCCTCGCCGGCACCACCGGCCACACCGTCACTGTCGCCTTCCGGGGCGAGGGCGGCCACGTGATCCTCTCGGTCACGCGCGGCATCGCCAGCTTTGTCCCCCAGACGACCGGCTCCCCCGGCCGCTCCGAGGTCTTCCGCGACCTGCTCGCCTGCCCCTAGGGGCTACGCGAAGGCCTCGATGGCAGGTGTTGTCTTAAGCCAACAGAGTGTTGTATTGTGGCAACATGCCTCGCCGGCGCCACCCGAAGAAGGAGGTGGAGGAGGCGCTGCGAGAGGCCGAGGCGCTGGGGTGGGTCGTAACCACTTCACCCAGGGGCCACATCTGGGGCCGGCTCCTATGCCCGGAGCGCAGTCGGGCCGGTTGTCAGGACTCGATCCACTCCACCCCGCGCAACGCCGATAACCATGCCAGGCACCTCCGCCAATTGCTGCGAGCCTGCCCCCACACTACTTCCCGGGGAGACTAGAAATGGACACCTATCACTTCACCCTCATCGTTGAAGGAACGGACTTCCTGGATGACGACATCGTCAACGCGGTCTATGAGGCTGGCTGCGATGACGCCACGGTGGGCGTCTCCGTCGGGGTGCCGCGCGCGGACTTCTCCCGCGAGGCGCCGAGCCTGGAGGAGGCCGCCCTCTCCGCCATCGCCGACCTCGAGAGCGTCGACGGCATCGAGGTGATCCGCATCGCCGATGCCGGCCTCGCCTCGATCGCCGACATTGCCGCCGGCACCGGCCGCACCCGCGAGAGCGTCCGGCTGCTCGTCGAGGGCAAGCGCGGGCCCGGCGGCTTCCCCGCGCCCGTCACGGACCCCAGCCGCCGCAGGCACCGCCTCTGGTACTGGCCGGAGGTCGCCCGCTGGTTCGAGTCCACCGGCGTTGGCCGCGCCGACGGCGACCAGGAGCAGATCCTCGCGGCCATCAACGCCTGGCTCCAGCTGCGCCGCCTGAGGAAGACCGTCGAGCCGGAGCGCTGGGAGGCATTGCGGGCTCGCTTCGCCCCGACCCTTCAGTGAATGAGCCGCCGCCGCATCAGCTTCACCGCCAGCACGTAGAAGAACACCGTCACCACCGCCAGCCAGGCGAGGCTGCCCAGCATTCCCCACTCCAGGTTCCCCGTGATCAGCCCCCGGTAGATGTCGACCACGTGCTTCAGGGGCATGAACCAGCCCAGGATCTGCACCCAGCGCGGCATCGCGTCGAAGGGGAAGAAGGCGCCGCCGAACCAGAACAGCGGGTTGATGACGAGGTTGAAGAAGTAGGCGAAGTGGCTCATCGCCCGCGCGATGGAGGCGAAGCAGATCGAGATCGAGCTGAACAGCAGCCCTGGCAGCACCCCCACCGGCACTGCCAGGATCGCCCAGGGCGAGTCCACCATGTGCAGCCACGGGTTCAGGATCGTCGCCACGATCAGGATATAGGTGCCGTTCACCAGCGCCCGCGTCGTGCCCCACAGAATCTCCCCCGTGATCACGTCGTCCACGCTGATGGGCGTTGCGATGATCGACTCGTAGGTGCCCTGCATCTCCAGCCGCACGTAGCTCCCCCAGGCGCACTCGAACGTGGCCGCGAACATGGGGAAGAGCGCCATCAGGCCCGGCGCCAGGAACTCGACGTACTCCTCGCCGCTGTCCAGCTCCACGAACTGCCCCAGCGCCAGCCCCAGCGCGAGGATGATCGCGAACGGCTCGATCGCGATGCCCATGAACTCCGTCTTCCAGTTGCGCAGCGTCGCGTCGCGGTTCCGCTGCCACACGCGGAAAGCGCCGAAGGAGATATCGGGGGTAAGGGCGAAGGCCGTCAATCGAGCAACCCCCGTCCCGTGAGCAGCAGGAACACGTCCTCCATGTTCCCCGGGCGAAGGTGGGCGCGGTGGGGGTCGCCCACCCGCTCCGCCGCCATGGCCGAGGCGCTCCCGCCTCCGAAGACGTACGTCAGGTCCTCCACCTGCTCCACCGCCACGCCGTCGCCCTGCGGGAACTCCGCCAGCAGCGCGTCCCGCTCCCGGGGCGGCAGGCGCAGCTCCAGCACGTGCGGCCCCGCCACCTCCGCGATCAGGTCGTGCGGGCGTCCCTCAACCAGGATCTTCCCGCGGTGCATGATCACGAGCCGGTCGCAGAGGTGGGTCGCCTCCTCCATGTAGTGCGTCGTCAGCAGCATCGTCACGCCCCGGCTCTTGAGCAGCCGCAGCTGCTGCCAGACCAGGTGCCGCGCCTGCGGGTCGAGCCCCGTCGTGGGTTCGTCCAGGATCAGCACCTGCGGGTCGTTCACGAGCGCCCGCGCGATCGTCAGCCGCCGCTGCATGCCGCCCGAGAGGTCATCGACGTTCGACTTCGCGCGGTCGTCCAGCTGGAACAGCTCGAGCGCCTCGTCGATGCGCTGGCGCACCTCCTCCCGGTCCAGCCCGAAGTAGCGCGCGTACACCTCGAGGTTCTGGCGCACCAGCAGGTCCGGGTCGAGGTTGTCGTCCTGGGGCACCACCCCCAGCACCGCCTTCACCCTGCGCGGCTCCGAGGCCACGTCCAGCCCCGCCACCCGCAGGTCCCCCGCCGTGACGGGCGAGGTTGCCGTGATCATCCGGATCGTCGTGGTCTTCCCCGCCCCGTTCGGGCCGAGCACGCCGAAGCACTCCCCCTCGCGGATGTCGAACGAGATGTCGTCGACCGCGACGAAGTCGCCGTAGTGCTTCACGAGGCCGCGCGCCTCAATGAGGGCGGATGTCACGGGATGCGTCCTCTCCGGCGGCTGCCGGCGCTGGGGGCTGCCCGCCATCGTAGGAACGCGGGCTGCCTACGTTCAATCGGCGCCGGCCGGCGCCACCCGCAGCGAGAGTTCCGTGCCGCCCCGCAGCGGCAGCGTCGCCGAGGCGAAGCCGTTGGCGGGGTCCTGCGCCCAGGCCACGTAGTGCTGCATCTCGAACGGGAACGAGCCCACGTTGTCCGCCATCACGATTCCCCCCACGCGCACGTGCGGGGCCAGCAGCTGCAGCATCGTCAGGTTCAGGTTGGGGAACCCGTCGATCAGCACCAGGTCGAGCGGCCCGCCCGGGTCCGCGAGCGTCTCCCGCGCGTCCCCGACTCGGATCTCGGCGAACGCCGCGAGCCCCGCCTCCTCCAGGTTCGCCCGCGCCGCCGCCGCCTTCGACGGCTCGATCTCGCTGCCGATGACGACCCCGCCCCCGTTCTCGCGGATCGCCGCCGCCAGGTAGATCGTGGAGACCCCGAAGGAGGTGCCGAACTCCGCCGCCCGCCGCGCTCCCAGCGACCGCGCCAGCAGGTAGAGCAGGTTCCCCTGCTCCCGCTCCAGCGAGATGTACTTGTCCGCGAAGAACTCGACCGCCCCCTCGGCGTTGAAGGGCCCCGGCTCGGGCGGTGGGTCGGGACGGGGCTGCTGCGCGAACGCCTCCATCTCCGCCTCGGCCGCCGCGTGCAAACGGTCGAGCACCGCCCGCACCCTCGCGTCGGGCACGACGCTGTGGGGCTCAGTCGAGCTCGTCATTGTCGTCCTCCTCGTCATCCACCTGCGATGACTCGTCCTCGGTCTCGTATTCGATCCGGGTCTCCTGCCAGCCTTCCTCGGGCATCTCGTCGGCGGGAGCGTTCTCCTCCACGGGGCCGTCTTCTTCCTCGGCGAGGTCGTCCACGTCCTCGCGCAGGAAGTTGCGCCGCGTGTAGGCGCGCACCTCGTTGATGTTGGACTTGGGGAAGCTCACCTTCCCCGCCTGCGACGGGTCCTGGTACGTCTCCCGCACGATGATGCGCGGCGAGTCGCCCGTGCTCACGAGCGCCGCCGAGTAACGGTTCCCCCCGCCCATCAGCCGCGCCAGCCGCAGCCCCACCCGCGGCTCCACCATCCCCACGTAGGCGCCCCCCTGCGTGACCACGTTGACCGCGTTCCCCTTCACCTCCAGCTCCACGGCGTCGCCCGCGTCGAGCGCCCCGAGGGCGTCGGGCCGCCCCGCCTCCAGCCGCACCACCGCCGCCTTCCCCACCTCCTCGATGAAGAGGCCGCGGCTCATCTGCGCGCCGGGCTCTGCGGCAGCCTCCTCCTTCGCCTGCGACAGCCGGTCCAGGTTCCGCCGGGCAATGGCGTTCGTCGGGTCCACCTCCAGCGCCTTCTCGTACACGAGCCGCGCCTCCCGGATGCGGCCCAGCTCCGTGAACGCCTTGCCCAGCCGGTTGTAGACCTCGGCGTCGTCGCCGAAGCGCGCGATCAGCTCGCGGTTGAGCGCTGCCGCCTCCTGCCAGCGGCCCGCCACCGCCAGCTGCACCGCCTGCTCGTTGGCCGCCCGACGCGCCCCCGGCGTCTCGGGCAACCGGGCCGATAGCTCGCTCATCGGCGGCAGAATAGGGCCGTCCCTCCTGAGCGGCAACGCCCCCGGCGCACCCGCCCCGCGGGCCCGGGGCGCCGTCGCGGGCGTACAATCGCCCGTCATGGACAGCATCCCCATCGTCATCTCGGGAAGCGGCAACATGGGTCGCCAGGCGGCCCTCGCCGCCGCCGCCGACCCCGCCACCGAACCGCTCGCCTTCATCGACGCCCTCGGCGAGGGCGACTCCTGCGAGGGGCTCCCTCTCTATCGCGATGCCGCCCCCGCCCTCGACGCCCACAACCCCCGGGTCGTCGTCGACTTCTCCAACGCCGCCTGGACTCCTGTCCTCGCGAAGGCCGCTCTCGAGCGCGGCGTCCGCCTCGTCATCGGCACCACCGGCCTCCCCGCCGACTTCCTCGACGAGCTCCGCGAGGAGGCGGCCGCGCGACAGGTCGGCGTCGTGGTCGCGCCCAACTTCGCCATCGGCGCCGTGCTCCTGATGTACTTCGCCCGCCAGGCCGCCCGCTTCTTCGACCACGCCGAGATCATCGAGCTGCACCATGCCGGCAAGGTCGACGCTCCCAGCGGCACGGCAAAGGCGACGGCCGAGCAGATGGTCGAGGCCCGCGGCGAGCCCTTCCAGCGCGTCGAGGCCGAGGTCCAGACCGTTCCCGACACCCGCGGCGGCCACGTCGGCGGCGTGACCCTCCACTCCGTGCGCCTGCCCGGCCTCGTCGCCCACCAGGAGGTGCTCCTCGGCGGGCTCGGCCAGACCCTCTCCCTGCGCCACGACAGCACCGGCCGCGACTCCTTCATGCCCGGCGTGCTGGCGGCTGTGAAGGCCGTGATGGACGCCGAGGGCCTCGTCGTCGGCCTCGACGCACTCTTCGGGCTCGACTAGCCCCGAGTCCCCGCCCGGCTACTCCTCCGCCGGACCCGTCCCGTTCGAAGCGCCGTTCATCGGCAGCTGCGCCTGCGCCCGCTCGGCGCTGCGCCGCCGCGAATCGCCCGGGTCGAAGTTGGCGATGCTGGCCACGCGGTCGTTCTCGCCCACCTTCATCACCGTCACGCCCTGCGTGTTGCGGCCCAGCAGGCTGATCGAATCGACCTTCGTGCGGATGAGGATGCCGTCCTCCGAGACGAGCATCAGCTCGTGGTTCGGCTCGACCATGCGGACCGCCGCCACGTTCCCCGTCTTGGGCGTGATGTTGAGTGTGCGCACGCCCTGGCCGCCCCGGCCCTTCACGGGGTACTGGTCGAGCGCGGTGCGCTTGCCGAAGCCCCGCTCCGTGATCACCACGAGCTGCTGGCCGTTCGGCTCCACCGCCTCCGCGCCCACCGTGTAGGCGTCGCCCTTCAGCTTCAGGCCGCGCACGCCGCCGCTCACGCGGCTCGCGCTGCGCAGCTCGCCCACGCCGAAGCGGATCGCCTGTCCGTCGCTCGAGACGAGCAGCACGTCGCTCTCCGCCGAGGCCAGGCGCGCCGCGATCAGCTCGTCCCCGTCGTCGAGGCGCATTGCGATCTTCCCGTTGCGGCGTACCTCTTCGAACTCCTTCAGCGGCGTCTTCTTCGCCTGGCCCAGGCGCGTCGCCAGCACCATGAAGTCGTGCTCGTAGTCCTTCACCACGATGATGGTGGTGACGCGCTCGCGCTGGTCCATCTCGACCAGGTTCGTGATGAACGTGCCCCGCGCCTGCTTCTTCGAGTCGGGGATGTCGTAGGCGCGCAGGTGGTACACCTTGCCCTGGTCCGTGAAGAAGAGGACGTTGTCGTGCGTGTCCCCCACCACGAGCTTCATCACGGCGTCCTCGTCGCGCACGGCCGCCCCGCGGCTGCCCTGCCCGCCCCGCCGCTGCGTGCGGAACTCCTCCAGCTTCGTGCGCTTCACGTAGTTGCGCCGGCTGAGCGTGATGACGGATTCCTCGTGCTCCACCAGGTCTTCCTCGCGGAAGCTCTCCGGGTCGCCTTCGACGATCTCCGTGCGCCGCCCGTTGCCGTACTCGTCCCGCACCTCCTGCAGGTCGTCCTTGATGAGGAAGTCGATCTTGCGCGGGTTCGCGAGCAGGTCCTCCAGGTAGGCGATGCGTTCGATCAGCTCCTGGTGCTCGTCCTGCAGCTCCTGTCGCTCCAGCGCCGCCAGCCGCCGCAGCTGCATGTCGAGGATCGCCCGCGCCTGCGCCTCCGAGAACTCGAACGGCTCCGCCTGCAGCAGCCCCAGCGCCGCCGCCGCCGACTCCGCCCCCCGGATCGTCGCGATCACCTCGTCCAGCAGGTCGATGGCCCGCAGCAGGCCCGTCAGGATGTGCTCGCGCTCCTGCGCCTTCTCGAGCTGGTGCTCGCTGCGCCGCCGCACCACCTCGCGCCGGTGGTCCAGGAACAGGTCGAGCGCGCGCTTCAGCCCCACCCGCCGCGGCGCCCCGTCGACGATCGCCATCATGTTGATCGCGAACGTCGAGCGCATCGACGTGTGCTTGTAGAGCAGGTTCTTGATCTGCTGCGCCGAGCCCTCGCGCTTCAGCTCGATCACGACGCGCATGCCGTTGCGGTCGCTCTCGTCGCGCAGGTCGGCGATGCCCTCGATCTTCTTCTCGCGCACGAGGTTCGCGATCTTCTCGATGAGCGAGGCCTTGTTCACCTGGTAGGGCAGCTCCGTGATGATGAGCTGCGTCCGCCCCCGGCTCCCCTCCTCCACCGCCGTGCGCGCGTGCACCGTGACCCGCCCGTGACCCTCGCCGTAGGCGTGCCTGATCTGCTCGCGCTCCTTCCCCACCAGCGCGATGCCCGCCGTGGGGAAGTCGGGGCCCTGCACGATCTCGAGGATGTCGTCGAGCGTCGCCTGCGGGTTCTCGATCAGCAGCGTGGCCGCGTCGACGATCTCCTCCAGGTTGTGGGGCGGGATATTCGTCGCCATGCCGACGGCGATGCCCGAGGAGCCGTTCAGCAGCAGGTTCGGCAGGCGCGAGGGCAGGATCTCGGGCTGTTGGTAGCGCCCGTCGTAGTTCGGCTCGAAGTCGACCGTGTTCTGGTCGATATCGGCGACCAGCTCCTCCGCCATCGTCGCCAGGCGCGCCTCGGTGTAGCGCATCGCCGCCGGCGGGTCGCCGTCGACGCTGCCGAAGTTCCCCTGCCCGTCGACGAGCGGGTAGCGCATGGAGAAGTCCTGCGAGAGGCGCACCATCGCCTCGTACACGGGGCTGTCGCCGTGGGGGTGGTAGCGCCCCATGACGTCGCCCACGATGCCCGCCGACTTGCGGTAGGCCGTGCCCGACCGCGCCCCTCCATCGAACATGCCCCAGACAATGCGCCGCTGGACCGGCTTGAGCCCGTCGCGCACGTCCGGCAGCGCCCGCGCCACGATCACGCTCATGGCGTAGTCGAGGTAGCTCGTGCGCATCTCCTGCTCGAGGTCGATGGGCCGGATCTGGGTGGTCTCTTCCATGCTCATCCGCGGCAACTCCGGTTGGGAACGCGGTGGGGGAAACCGCTAAGGCAATTGTACCAATTCCGGGGTTACAGGGCCTTCCGGGGAATGGGCTACTTGGATTCTCAGTCGAGCACGTTCGTGACGTGCTCCTTGTGGATGACAGGGCTCTCTGAGACGACAGCTAGCCCCCGCCTGCCGCGCGTCATCGCAACATAAAGCTCCTTGGCCGACAACTCCTCAGTATCGGTGACAACTGCATGATCGAACTCAAGGCCTTTCACCAGGAGCGTCGTTGAGACAACGCGGTCCTCGGTGCGCCTCCCTAGGCGTCGAGAGCGATCTCGGACCTGCCAAGCGGTCTCTCTAAAGGTGCTCGCCTTACTGCCTTCGTGTGTACGCAGCGTCGTCTTCATCTCGTTCCAGAGTTCCCGCCTGTAAAGCTTGGCCTTCGGTATCCGATCGAGTGTTCTCGCTGCCGCGACGAGCGCAGAGGCGCTTGGGCTTGATGCAAGGGAGTTTAGGGACTCGACAACACGTCGGTTGGTTGTGAGTCGGCTGGCGTCTGGCGTGTTTCCGAGGTCGTATTGCGACCTGAAGGACTTGAGCCGAGGGCCGACTTCCGTGAAGCACTCCGACGCAAAGTCCAGTAGCGTCACAGCCCAATGATGACCGCTTTTTGTACTGTCGAGCTTTTCGGCGAAGTCCATTAGCGCCTCACAGTCGAGTTCCTCCATGGCTCCAAAGTCACCTCCGAGCCTGCTAGCTAGCTCAGGACAGTTCCTCCGCCACTTGCGAATCGCCACGACACTGCCCTCGGTGGCCTCCGCAGCTTTCCGGCAGGCAGCTATGACGCTGCCTGGCCCTTGAGAGAACCACTCTCCAGGGTAGTTGCGGAGGTCGATCTCACGGCCCGCCCGAAGGTCGTCTCGTACATTAGTCAGCCAACTGCCTAGGTCTGGGTTGGTTCCAAGCCAGCGGTGAGGTGTCGATAGGTCATCAAGGCGTTGGAAGTGTGGGGCTACATCCCGCTCCCAGACTATTGGACGCTGTCCCCGAAAGTCGAAGATGCCCTGTAGGTAGTCGCCTAGAAGACGGCACGGTAAGACTTCGGCTATTGCCATGATTATTTCATGCTGCGAAGTATTGCAGTCTTGATATTCGTCTACGTAGACACCTGAGTACGACTCGGCGAGAACATCTTGTGGAACCCTATGGCGCAAAAGTTGTACCGTTGCCTCGTACACTCGGGGCCACTCGCCTCCTGTGGGTGAGTCGATGCGGAGACCAGAGAGGGAGGGGAATGACGAGGCGTAGCGAAGTCCCAAGCCAGCAATCGTGGACACGTGAAACTTCCGGGGAGGTACCCCGTAAAGTCGCAGCCTTCCCCTGAGAGCATTCACGCCTGAGTGAGTGTGCGTCAGGACGAGGCTCCGACCGTCGCTACACTCTATTGCGCGTGCGATCAGCTCTGTCTTCCCACACCCTGCGGGGGCGATTACGAAAGCCCGTTGGGCATCAGCGAGGGTCTGTGCATCAGTCTCGGTAGGCAAGGCTGCGCAGCTTCTCTAGTTTTTCGCCAAGGTCCGTGCCCGAGAGGTCAGGCAGCGCCCTAGCAAGGGCCTCGCCCACGCGCTCTCCTGCGGTAACGTTCTTGAACCAACCTCCTGTCCCTGCTGCCTGTCCAAGCGCGGGGCGCAGTTCCGCGAGCGAGTGATCGCTGCTCCAGCCCTCCCAATTCTCGGGCGGACGGCCATGTAGCCCGAGAGCAGCGGACAGTTGGTTGGAAACTGACTCGGCATCCCTCTCATCGACAGCGATACTCCACAGATCCTGGAGAAGCGACTCGCTTGCGTCTGTCATGAGACGCTGCTCGGTGTTCATGTTGTCGGCCCAGATCACCGTGGCAATGCCGGCGCCCTCAAGTTCGCCCGACGATGGGTTGGTGCGTTTGTCACCGTCGCCCCAGTAGACGGCTTCATAACCTAGTTCGTGTAGAGCGACTGCCCGTTTCGGCGCCTCGTCGCCCCCTCCAGGGACAAGCACGGTGCCAATCGTGGCGAGCGGCGCATTCTCTTGGCCGTCCCAGTGCTTGACCAGCCCCCTCCCGATACCCTCCTCCGTTTGGCCTTCACAAACGACAACACGATGACCAAGGATTGCCTCGGGCATGGCACGAACGACATTCTGGAGGCCGTCATCAGGCTTGCGGACCGTCACACTGCCTTGGCCGTCGCGTCGGACTATGGCTAGGCCGGCAGTGCCCATTTCGGTTACTGCTACGGTTGAGTGGCTGACGAGAACGGCTTGGTCTCCTGACCCTCTAAGCTGTCTGAGGACGTGCCGGAGTCGGTGAGGTTCTAGACCGGTCTCGACCTCGTCGACTAGGGAAACTACAGACGCGCCGACTGCTTGGCGTTGAATCGCCAGCCCGAGTAGCCTTCGGCTCCCTGTCCCTAGAGCTGATGCAGATACCCCATCGTCCTGCCGCAGCGTGAGAGATCCGGCGCCGATGTTGAGGCTTCGCGGATCCAGTCCCACATCAAGGGGTAATTCAGCATACGAGCCGTACCTCATTCCCCACTCCCCAGCCGCCGCAGCAGTGTCGGTCAGCCCGTCGAAGGTCAATTCTCCAACTGCATCCCATGCGCCTCCGTGTGCTTCACTCAAGGCTGCACCGATTTCCTCGGGAGAGTCAGAGACTCTTGCCAAGGAGGATCCTTGAACCCACGAAAGTTGGCGCGCTGTCGCATCTCCCAGGCGGACGGCTCCAATTGCGGCTCGGTCACGGGCTCCTATGCCCCAGCCCTCTGGAATCCGGCTATTGACCACGTGCCACTCGGCTTCGAAAGAGCTGTCTACTCGGAGCTGGACAGTAAGGGCTGGTGTGTCGTCGTCCTCGGGCTCATCCCGCAATTCTCCGTTCTGCGACCAGCCCCGTTGTTGAAGGCCGAACTTGTCGTCGGTGAGTAGGCGCGACGGAACGCCGACAACAGTCGCTCTGATGACTATGTCCTCACCTGTAGCTCCGTAGTGGAAGTCCGAGTGCGTGAACAGCACGCGGTTGCGCGGAAGCAACGCGAGTTCGATGGCATCGAGAATGGTCGTCTTGCCCGAGTCCCCGCGACCCACAAGGCAGGTGACTCTAGGCGGCGGAGACCACTCGAGGGAGCGTATGCCCCTAAAGTTATTGATCGAAAGATGGACAATCCTCACGCATGCCCCCTATATCCTCCTCTAGCCATAGCGGCTCGAGACTCAAGGCCCTAGCAGTAGCTCCTACCCCGCCAACTCCCGCAGCAGCGACTCCGCCCGCTCCAGGCGCTCCAGGATGCCCCACTGGCCGTGGATGTTGAGCGTCATGTTCGCCGCGTTGCCGCGCACCCCCGCCACCCGGCCTCCCTCCCCCACGTCGCGCTGGTAGCGCGCCACCTCGTCCGACTCCGCCCCGAACGCCGCCGTCAGCACCTCGACCGTGCGCGCATCCCACTGGTCGTACTCGAACGGGTTGGGACCCGTCCCGCGCAGGCGCGGGATGAGCGCGATCTGCGCCTCGATGCGGGTCCGGTCGGCGTCGGTTGCGGGCATGCGCGGGATTCTACCCACGAGCGTCGCTACCCGCCCGCGCGCCAGCATCGAGCGCGAGCGTCATGATGACCGCGTCCTCGCCGTCGGCGTAGTAGCGGCGCCGCTCCCCCAGCTCCTCGAACCCGCAGCCGCGGTAGAGCACCCGCGCCGCCTCGTTCGAGGCGCGCACCTCCAGCGTGACCACCCCCACCCCCAGCGACGCCGCCAGCGCCACGAGCGCCGTCGCCAGCCGCCGCCCGTGACCCCGCCGCCGCGCCTCCCTCGCCACTGCCAGCGACGTGATGTGCGCGTCATCCACCCCCAGCCAGAGGCTCCCCACCCCCACGACCTCGCCTCCCACCTCCAGCACCACCCCCCGCGTGCGCTCGTCGTCGAGCTCCGCGCAGCGCGCCTCCATGGACCGCCGGGGCAGGTCCGAGGCCCCCTCGATCGCCGCCACCGCCGCGAGGTCGGCCTCCATCAGGGGACGCAGGACGAACGGTTCGGACACGCGTCCATCCTAGCGCCGCTTTGACAACACTCCCCACGACGGGTTCCCTGTGACCATGCGCGCCCTCGTCATCGCCAACGGCGACCCGCCCTCCGCCGCCCTCCTCGAGGAGCTGCGCGAGGGAGCCGCGCTCGTCGTCGCCGCCGACGGCGGCGCCCGCAGCGCCCTCGCCCTCGGCGTCATGCCAGATGTCGTCACCGGTGACCTCGACTCCATCGGCGACGCCCGCGGCGCCATCCCCGCCGACCGCATCCGCCTGAACGCCGACCCCAACGCCACCGACCTCGATAAGGCCGTCGCTCTCTGCCTCGACGAGGGCTGCGACGCCGTCGACATCATCGGCGGCGGTGGCGGCCGCGCCGACCACGCCCTTGCCAACCTCAGCGTGCTCGTCCGCTTCGGTCGCCGCGCCCGCGTCCGCATGCTCGACGAGCGCTTCGCCATCGAGCTCGTCGACGGCGAGGCCGAGGTCGATGGGCCAGAGGGCACGGTCGTGTCGTTGGTTGGCGTCGGTCGCTGCGAGGGCGTCAGCACGAGCGGCCTGCGCTGGGAGCTGGAGGACGCGACCTTCGAGTTCAGCGCCCACGGCGTCCACAACGAGATCGCGACCTCCCCCGCCCGCGTCTCCGTGCGCTCCGGCGACCTCCTCCTCTTCCGCGGCCGCTGGGTCGAGCACCACGCCTGAGGGCCCAGCCGCTCGCGGCTGACGGATGCCGCGCTACACTGCCCTTCCGCCCTCCCGGGCCACGAGGAACCTGCCATGGAAGCCACAACGCTGGCCGTCGCCGACAACCCCACCCTGAGCACCGAGATCAACGAGATCCGGCAGCGTACCGCCGCCGTCGTCACGCAGGAGATCATCCCCAACGAGGACCTCCTCCGGCGCGACGCCCCCGAGGCGGGCGATCTCCGCGGCCGCATCCAGGAGCGCGTCAAGGCCGAGGGCCTCTGGGCGCCCCACCTGCCGATCGAGTACGGCGGCATGGGCGTCGGCTTCCTCGGCCACGCCTACATGAACGAGGTGCTCGCCTGGAGCCCCTTCTCCAACCCCCTCTTCGGCGTCGTCGCCCCCGACTCGGGCAACCAGACCATCCTCATCAAGTACGGCACCGAGGAGCAGAAGCAGCAGTGGCTCGAGCCGTCCATCCGGGGCGAAATCCGCTCCTGCTATTCGATGACCGAGCCCGACCAGCCCGGCTCCGACCCCTACTCCATCCAGACCCGCGCCACCCGCGACGGCGACGAGTGGGTCATCAACGGGCGCAAGTGGTTCACCTCCGGCGCCCACCGCGCGGCCTTCGCCATCGTCATGTGCCGCACCGAGGAGGAGGACGGCGAGGGCGGCGTCCGCGACAAGATGACCCAGATCATCGTTCCCACCGACGCCCCCGGCTTCAACATCATCCGCAGCGTCCCCGTCTGGGGGCACGACGGCGATCACTGCGAGATCGAGTACGAGAACGTGCGCGTGCCCGTCACCAACCAGCTCGGGCGCACCGGCTCCGGCCACCAGGCCGCCCAGGACCGCCTCGGCGCCGGCCGCGTCTTCCACTGCATGAACTCCGT